>JBKJNV010000165.1:0-2756 GCA_046593435.1 Roseomonas sp. | reverse complement strand
AGCTGGTCGATCTGCTGGCGCATCGCGACCAGCAGCGCGCCGACCTGCCCGCCATTGCGCTGGATGACCGAGGAATACTCGCTGCGCGTCGTCAGGCGCAGCGAGGTGCCCTCGGCGATCACGTCCACCACCTTGGGCTGACCCGAAACCTCGGCCACGCGCCAGTCGAGTGCGAAGGAGGCGGTGTTGGGGCGGTCCACCTGGGTCGTGACCAGCACGTCTTCCTCTGACCTTTGCTGGGTGCGGCCGACGGTGAAGCGCACGCCCTGGTATTCGCCGAAGCGGGCCGAGAGGTTGCGGATGATGATCTCGTCGAACAGCAGCAGGTATTGCCGCTGCTCCGCCTCGCTCGCCTGGCGCCAGTAGCGGCCGAGGATGAAGCGGCCGGTGCCCTCGATGTCGATGGCGCGGCGCAGCACGGCGGCCACACGCTCGCGCCGCTGCTGGATGGAGGCGCCGGCGGCGTTGAGATGGGTGACCAGGTCGCGCCCGGCCGCCTCGATGAAGGCGGTGGCGCGCCCGGTGTCGATCTGCGCCGCCGCCGGGCGGATCGCGGCGGCGAGGCCCAGGCCCGTTGCGCCGAGGAGGAGGGTGCGGCGTGCAGCAGTCATCGAAGATATCCTAGAGTATCATCCGTTCAAACGGAATCGTTTGGACGGACAAAGATGGTCGAAAAACAATAGGCCAGAGTGTGCGGAGTGAGCCCTTGCGAACGGAACATGCTCTAGCGAAGCGGGACGGAGAGGCCGAGGCCGCGGCTCACGCCGGCGCCGATATCCTGGCCCTGGCGCCGCTGCGGTTCGAGGTTGCGGATGGCGGCGTCGCGGCGCTGCCGGTAGCCGGAGCGGAAGGTGGCATAGGGGTCGAGCGAGCCTTCCCGAACCGGGGTGACGGTGACGATCAGCCCTTCGCGGACATCGAGCACGGTGAGCGCCGTTCGGGTCAGGCTGAGCGCGTCCACGACCCCGCCCTGGCCAAAATATGTAAGCGGGTCGGAGGCGAAATCCACCGCCGTGCCGGCCAGGTCCCGCGGATTTGAGGGCCCCAGGATGGGAAGGAACAGGAATGGCCCCTCGCCCACGCCCCAGACCGCCAGGGTCTGGCCGAAATCCTCGGTATGGCCAGGCACGCCCCAGCCCGTGCTCACATCCACGATGCCGGCGATGCCCAGGGTCGAGTTGACCATGAAGCGCCCGAGCGTGACGCGGGCGCGCTCGCCTTCGCCTTGCAGGATGTCGTTGAGGAGGACCACCGGCGTGCGCAGATTGATCAGCGCGTTGCGGATGCCCATGCGCACCGGCTCGGGCACGACATAGCGGTAGCCGCGCGCGGCGGGTTCGAGCACGGCCTGGTCGATGGCATCGTGCACCGCGTAGGAGACGCGGTTCGCGGGCTCCAACGGGTCGTTGTTCTGCTCGAACTCGGCCACCGCCTCGCGATCGGTGGGATCGGGGCGGGTGGCGCAGGCGCCGAGCGTGAGAAGGCCGGCAAGGGCCAGGGCATGTGAAAGGCGCATGGGCGAACGCGTAGCAGTTTTCGGGAAAAAAGGAATGTATCCTTGCGTTTCGGCAGTGGCCGGGCTTGTCAGGTGCCGGTCCAGGCGTCAGTTACGCGGCCTGCATCCCTTCACTTGGCGGATACTCCATGGACCTGCCCAGCACTGATCAATCTTCCGGCACCTTGCAGCGTTGGCTCACCGGCCCGCGTATTCCGGGCCTGCCGAACCTCGCCGAGCTGCCTCCGCCGCGGCTGTCCTTCGAGTTCTTTCCGCCCAAGACGGATAAGCTGGAGGAGCAGCTTTGGGCCTGCATCCGGCGGCTGGAACCGCTGGCCCCCGAATTCGTCTCGGTGACCTATGGCGCGGGCGGCACCACGCAGGCGCGCACCCATTCGACCGTCGCACGCATTGTGGCGGAGACCAGCCTGACGCCCGCCGCGCACCTGACCTGCGTGGGCTCGACCCAGGCCGAGGTCGAGGAGGTGGCGCGGCGCTACTGGGATGCGGGGGTGCGCCACATCGTGGCGCTGCGCGGCGACGCGCCGGCCGGGCAGGCGGAATACCAGCCGCATCCGGGCGGGTATGCCTATGCCACCGACCTTGTGCATGGGCTGCGGCGTATCGCGGATTTCGAGATCTCGGTGGCGGCCTATCCGGAAGGGCACCCGGGCGCGTCGTCGGCGGCGGATGATCTTGAGAACCTCAAGCGCAAGATCGATGCCGGGGCAACGCGGGCGATCACGCAGTACTTCTTCGATACCGACACCTACCTGCGCTTCCTCGACCGCTGCGGGGCGGCCGGGATTACGGTCCCCGTGGTCCCGGGCATCCTGCCGGTGACGAATTTTGCCCAGGTGGTGAAGTTCTCGGGCATGTGCGGCACCGCCGTGCCAGCCTGGATGGCGCGGCTGTTCGAGGGCCTTGATGAGGATGCCGAAACCCGGCGCATGGTGGCGACGGTGGTCGCCGCCGAGCAGGTACGGCTGCTGCAGGCCAATGGCGTGGACGAGTTCCACTTCTACACGCTGAACCGCCCGGACCTGGTCTATGCGATCGCGCATTTGCTCGGCGCGCGCGCGAGCAAGTAAGGCCAGGGGCTCTGCCCCCTTCGACGTATACGTCGAAGCCCGCCAGGATCGTGTCGATCCTGGACCTCCATCTGTTGGTACTGAGTTTGGGTGAGGGGTTCTCGCCGGAGGCGAGGCGGGTTGGGGAGGGGGCGCGTGGAGCCCGCGGCGGCGAGGGGCATTCCCTTGAC
>JBKJNV010000117.1:0-6077 GCA_046593435.1 Roseomonas sp. | reverse complement strand
TTGCTGAATGGGGCGGGTTGGGGAGGGAGCGCATCGCGGGAGCACCCTTTGCCGCAAGCACTGTCGCGCGCCCCCTCCCCAACCCGCCTCGCCTCCGGCGAGGCTCAACGCCCTTACCCATCCCAGAACCAACAGATGGAGGTCCAGGATCGACACGATCCTGGCGGGGTCCAGGGGCGGGGCCCCTGGCCTTCCTTCCCATCCCGAAGCTCATGCTTCCTTGTACCGGTACCCGATGCCGTACAGCGTTTCGATCTGCGAGAAGTCGTCGTCGACAACGCGGAATTTCTTGCGGATGCGTTTGACGTGGCTGTCGATGGTGCGGTCATCGACGTAGATGTTTTCGCCATAGGCGCCGTCGATGAGCTGGTCGCGGTTCTTGACCATCCCCGGGCGGACGGCCAGCGCCTTGACCAGCAGGAATTCCGTCACGGTGAGTTGCACCTGCTGATCTTTCCACAGGCAGGTGTGTTTCGTCTCATCGAGGACGAGGTCCCCGCGGGAGATGATCCCCCCCGGCGGTGCGCCGCTGCCTTCGGCGCGCGCGCCTTCGTTGCGGCGCAGCAGGGCGCGGATGCGTTCGAGCAGCAGGCGTTGGGAGAAGGGCTTGGTGATGTAGTCGTCCGCGCCGAGGCGCAGGCCCATCAGTTCATCCACCTCCTCATCCTTCGAGGTAAGGAAGATGACTGGCATGTTGGACCGCTGGCGCAGGCGCTGGAGAAGCTCCATCCCGTCCATGCGCGGCATCTTGATGTCGAGCACGGCGAGGTCGACGGGCTTGGCCATCAGCCCTTGCAGGGCGCTTTCGCCATCCGTGTAGGTGCGCACGGTGTAGCCTTCCTGTTCCAGCGTCATGGAGACGCTGGTGAGGATGTTGCGGTCGTCGTCCACGAGGGCGATGGTCTGGGGCATGGTCGGCAGTGCTCCGGTCAGTGGCCGATTGTGACGCAAGGGGAGTGTCAACGATATGGCAATGGGCGCGGGACGGGACGAGGCCCTGGTGGGCGGGGTACGCGAATCGCGGCAGATCATGCGCGCGGCGGTCTGCGCGAGCTTGGCAACCAGTGTGGCGGGGCAGCCCTTCGTGAGCCTGGTCACACCGGCGACCGCGCCTGACCTTGCGGCGCTGCTGTGGATATCGACCTTGTCCGAGCACACCCGGCACCTTGCGACGGAGCCGCGCTGCGCCTTGCTGTTCACCGGCGCGGCGGAGGGTCCGAACCCGCAGACCGCACCGCGCATCACGGTCACGGGGCTGGCGGAGCCGGTGCCGGCGGCGGAGGTGCCCACGCTGAAGGCGCGATGGCTAGCCCGGCACCCCTACGCCGCGATCTACGCGGATTTCGCCGATTTCGCGCTCTGGCGCATCCGGCCTCAGGCGGCGCTCTATGTCGGCGGCTTCGCCCGCGCCTTGCGGCTGCGTGCGGCACAGTTGGCGCCGGACCCGGCAGCGGTGGACGCGATTGCCACCGCCGAGGCGGACATCATCGCGCATATGAACGATGACCACCCGGGATCGTGCGCGAATATTGCCCAGGCTCTGTGCGGGGGATCGCCTGGTGCCTGGCGGATGGTGGCTGTCGATGTCGATGGTTGTGATCTTACAGATGGTAACCAAACCCTCCGTTTTGCGTTTCAGGAGGCAGTAACGGGTGCGGAGCAGGTGCACACAGCCCTGGTCCGCGCCGCCCGAACGGCGCGAGAAGCGCTAACAAAGCCTTGATTTCATTTTGGAAATCAAGCCGGACGTGGATTTCGATCCTGTAACACTGTCACGCCCTGGACATGCCCTAATTTTGCCGCCACTTAAGTTGAAACAAACCGATCGCTAAGTCGACGCATCGTTCCTCCTCCGGAGTTTGATCCATGGCCCTGACCGCCCTCGCCGGTACTGGCGTTGCCGCCGCCGGCATGCTGCACGCAAATCTCGAAGCGGCTGTTCTGGTGGGCGAGGCGCTGCGCCGCGGCGAGGGACGACTGTCGGAGGATGGCGCCTTCATGGCCATCACCGGCCAGCACACCGGCCGCTCGGTGCAGGACAAGTTCGTGGTCGATGAGCCGGCGACGACGGATGAAATCTGGTGGGGCACAATCAACCGCAAGATGCCGCAGGAAAGCTTTGCCGCACTGATCGGCGACGTGCGCTCCTACCTGGGCAGCCGCGGCGAGCTCTTCACTCAGGACCTGTATGCGGGTGCGGATCCCGCGCATCGCATTCGCGTGCGCTTGGTCACGACCAATGCCTGGCACGCGCTGTTCGCACGCAACATGTTCATCCGCCCGCCGGCCGCCGAGCTTGAAGGCTTCACGCCCGACTTCACCATCCTCCACGCCCCCGAGATGGAGGCCGACCCGGCCCGCCACGCCTGCCGCAGCACCACCGCCATCGCGCTGTCCTTCGCCGAGCGGATCATCTGCATCGCCGGCAGCAGCTATGCGGGCGAGATCAAGAAATCCATCTTCACCGTGATGAACTGGCTGCTGCCGGCGCGCGGCGTGCTGCCGATGCATTGCTCCGCCAATGTCGGCGCGGCGGGCGACGTGGCGCTGTTCTTCGGCCTGTCCGGCACCGGCAAGACCACGCTCTCGTCGGACCCCGACCGCCGGCTGATCGGCGATGACGAGCATGGCTGGTCCTCCGAGGGGGTCTTCAACTTCGAGGGCGGCTGCTACGCCAAGGTGATCGATCTCTCAGCCGAGGCCGAGCCGCAGATCTTCGCGGCCACGCACCGCTTCGGCACCGTGCTGGAGAATGTCGTGGCCGATAGCGGAGGGCGGCTGGACCTCTCGGACCGCACGCTGACCGAGAACACCCGCAGTTGCTACCCGATCCACTACATCCCCAACATCGTCCCCGAAGGCCGCGCCGGCCTGCCCAAGAACGTGGTGATGCTGACCGCGGACGCTTTCGGCGTGCTGCCGCCGATCGCGAAGCTCTCATCGGCGCAGGCCATGTACCACTTCCTGTCGGGCTACACCGCGCGCGTCGCGGGCACGGAAAAGGGCATGGGCAAGGAGCCGCAGGCGACCTTCTCCACCTGCTTCGGCGCGCCCTTCCTGCCCCGCCACCCCGAGGTCTATGGCCGCATGCTTGCCGAGCACATCGGCGCGGATGGTGCCGATTGTTGGCTGGTCAACACCGGCTGGACGGGGGGGGGCTATGGCACGGGCCAGCGCATGGGCATCCGCCACACCCGCGCCCTGCTGCGCGCCGCACTCGACGGCTCGCTCGCGAAGGCCGAGTTCGTGCGCGACCCCTTCTTCGGCCTGATGGTGCCCAAGGCAGTTCCCGGCGTGCCGAGCGAGGTGCTGAACCCGCGCGACACCTGGGCCGACAAGGCCGCCTATGACCGCACAGCCCGCGACCTGGTCGCCCGCTTCGAGAAGAACTTCGAGACCTTCGCAGGTGCGGTCGATGACAGCGTGCGGGATGTGGCAATCCGCGCGGCTGCCTGAGGCTCGGCGGGTCCTCGCTTCGTGGTTCAGTCTGCGTCGGTATTGCCCTAGGCTCGGGGCATGAAAAGCCCCTCCGAATGGCTGCGCGGCGAAGGTGCGGCAAACGTGCTGGGCGGTGCGCTGCTGCCGTGCTCGGTGGCGCCACTGACCGGTTTCACGCGCGATGGCTGCTGCAACACAGGACCGGCGGATATCGGCCTGCACGTCGTCTGCGCCGAGATGACGGCCGAGTTCCTCACGTTCAGCAGCGCCGCCGGAAATGATTTGAGCACCCCGCGTCCCGAATATGGCTTCGCCGGCCTGAAGCCCGGCGACCGCTGGTGCCTCTGTGCCGCTCGGTGGGAGGAGGCGCGGCGGCACGGCGTGGCACCGCCCGTATTCCTCGAATCGACCCATGCGGCGGCGCTGTCCGTCTGCGCGCTGCACGATCTGCGCGCCCATACGCCAGCGGAGAGCTGATCGCCCCAGGGCAACCCTTCCACTCTCCGCGCATTGCATCTTCACCGCCGGGCTGACCAGCGCGACCCCTCCCGGCCATGAGGATCAACATCATGCGCAAGCTTCTCCTTGCCTTTGCAACGCTCCTCCTTGCGGCCCCCGGCTTCGCCCAGACGGTACCGAGCGGCCCCAAGACGACCGCGCCTGAACGGCCCTCCGTCTCGCCGGGTCCGCCGGTCGATCTGGGACCCTCCCCAGGTTCGGACCGCGCCTTCCGCGGCGGTGGCACGGTGCTTGAAGGCGCGCCGGGCGCCCCGGCACCCGTGCCGCGTCCGTTGATCCCGGACCGCAAGCCGGGCTGATCACGCCTGGACGCCCCGGGGTGGCATCTGCGAAGCTTTCGCTTACCCGCTCCTGAGAGGCGGGCATCGGG
This sequence comes from Roseomonas sp., assembly GCA_046593435.1. GTDB lineage: Bacteria > Pseudomonadota > Alphaproteobacteria > Acetobacterales > Acetobacteraceae > Plastoroseomonas. The sequence goes on along the minus strand of JBKJNV010000117.1, from coordinate 1,750 downwards.
AGAAAAACCATGCTGCGTCGCCGCCAGATTCTGGGTGCCACCGCCGCCATGCCCATGGTGCTTGCCGCACCCGCCGTGCGTGCGCAGGCTTTCACCCAGCCGTTACGCCTCGTCGTGCCGTTCCCTCCGGGGGGGACCAGCGACATCCTCGCCCGCCTGATCGCACCGGCACTCGCGGCGCGTGTGGGGCAGAATGTCATCGTCGAAAACCGCGCCGGGGCCGGCGGCAATGTCGGCGCCGACATTGTCGCGAAAAGCCGCCCCGATGGTCACACGATGCTCCTGCTCGATATCTCGGCGCTGGCGACCAACCCCTTCCTGATGCCCAACATGCCGTTCGACGCGGTACGCGACCTCGCACCTGTGCAGATGGTGATCTACGCCCCCTACATCCTGGCGGTGAACAACACCCTGCCGGTGCAGGATGCGGCCGGCCTGGTCGCCTATGCCCGCGCCAATCCGGGCCGGCTCAACGCCGCCAATTCGGGGACCGGCACGCTGAGCCAGATCGTGGCCTTGTCGCTGGCCGCGTCCTGGGGGACGGAGATGGTCTCGGTGCCCTATCGCGGTGGCGCGCCGGCCCTGCTCTCGCTGGTATCGAACGAGGCCAACCTCACCATCGTCGGTGCGACGCAATCCATGTCCTTCGTCACCAATGGGCAGATGCGCGGCATCGCCGTGACCGGGCAGAATCGTTTGCCGACGCTGCCGAACCTGCCGACCTTCCGTGAGCTTGGCTGGCCCGAGCCCGATTCCGGCACCTGGCAGGGCCTGCTGGTCCAGGGCCAGACGCCGCCGGCCATGATCGCGCGGCTGGAGTCCGAGATTGCGGCGATCCTCAACGAGCCCGCGATCAAGGCACGCATCACCGAGTTGGGCGGCGAGGTGCGGGCCGAGGGCGCTGCGGCCTTCCGTGCGCGGCTCGCGCAGCAGACCGAGAGCTACGGGCGCATCATCCGGGCGAACAACCTCCGCGTGGAATAGGGCGCCCTACCCGCCGCCGGCCTTGCGTGCGGCCAGGCCTTCGAGGAAGCCGCCCAGCATCCGCCGCGGCTCCTCGCCGGCGAAGCTTGCGGCGAAGGCAGTGATGCCTGCCGCGATGGCCGCGTCGACCGGAAGCCCCTCCCACTGACGGATCAGCGCCTTCTGGGCGCGGATCGCGGCGGGGCCGGCTTCGAGGATCATGCCGACGGCCGCTTCCACGGCGCCGTCGAGCCCCACCTCCGGCACCACCTGTTCGAGGAAGCCCCAGGACTCCATCGTGGCGGCGTCCAGCGTCTCGGCCAGCAGCAACAGGCGCCGCGTGCGGCCCCAACCGATCAGCCCCGGCAGCAGTGCCGCCTCGACTACCGAGGGGATGCCGACCCGCACCTCCGGCATGCCGAAATGCGCACCCGTGGCAGCGATGCGCATGTCGCACGACGCCGCGACCTCCAGCCCGGCGCCGAGGCAGAAACCCTCGATCCGCGCGATCACCGGCACGGGCAGGGCGCGCATCGCGTCGCAGACGCCGTGTACCAGCCGGATGAAGGCTTCCGCCTCGGCCGGTGACGTGACCGCCGCCATCTCGCGGATATCGGCGCCGCCGATGAAGGCGCGGCCGCCGGCCCCGGCGAGGACTGCACAGCGCAGATCCTCCTGCCGCGCCAGCGCTGCCATGGCCGCGATCACCTCGCGCATCAGCGCGCCGTTGAGCGTGTTGAGCTTCGCCCGGTGGTCGAGCGTGAGGTACGCCACGCCGCGCGGGTCG
>JBKJNV010000109.1:0-6003 GCA_046593435.1 Roseomonas sp. | reverse complement strand
TGAACCCGTCTCGGGACACGAAATCGATCAGTGCGGAGACCACCTTCGAAGCCGACATGCGCGAGCTGGAGGCGCTGGAGCGGCCGCTATGGCTGATGTGCGAAAAGCTCGCGCGGCGGCTGCGGGAGAAGGGGTTTTCCGCCGGGGGCGTGGTGCTGAAGCTGAAGACGGCCGCCTTTGCCTCGCGCACCCGCACCGTGCGGCTGGGCGGCGCGACACTGCTGCCGGAGGCGATCTTTGCCGCCGCGCAGTCCATGTTGCGCCGCGAGGTGGATGGCCAGGTGGCGTTCAGGCTGATCGGCGTCGGCGCCCAGCCGCTGCGCCCGGCGGCCGAGGCCGACCATGCGGATTTGGCCGATCCCGGCGCGCCGCGGCGCGTGGCGAAGTGGCGCGCGGTGGAAGCCTTGCGTGCCCGCTTCGGCGAGGGCGCGATCGGTGCCGGCCGCGGCCTGCCGAAGAAGGGCTGAGAGTGCCCTTTAAGCCTTCGCTTCCTTCACCGCCGCCTTGGCGGCCGCGACCATCAGGCCGACCTCGTTGGCAATGGTGACAAGTTTAAAACCCTTCTTGATCATGCGGTTCGCATAGGCCGCGGTGCCGTTGTGCAGCCCCGCCGCGATGCCGCGCGCGGCGGTCGCCTTCAGCAGCTTGTCGTAGATCTCGAGGATGAAGGGGTCCTCCACATCGAGCTTGGGTTCGAGACCATAGGAGAAGCTGAGATCGGACGGACCGACATAGATGCCGTCGATGCCCGGGACATCGAGGATGGCGTCGATATTCTCGATGGCCTGCTTGGTCTCGATCATCGGGATGACCAGGATCTCGTCATTGGCGGTCTTTTGGTACCCACCCGAGGAGCCATAGGCGCCGGCGCGGATCGGGCCGTTGGAGCGCGTTCCGGCGGGGGGGTACTTCGAGTATTGCACCAGGGCGCGGGCTTCCTCGGGCGTGTTCACCATCGGGCAGATGACGCCGTAGGCGCCGGCGTCCAAAACCTTGCCGATGATGCCTGGCTCGTTCCACGGCACGCGGACCATGGGCGTGACGCCGGAGGGCTGCATGCCCTGGAAGCAGGCCACGCAGGAGAGGTAGTCCTGCACGCCGTGCTGCATGTCCACCGTGACGGAATCCCAACCGCACTGGCTGTACATCTCGGCGCTGAATGCGGAGGGGATGGCGAGCCACCCGTTGACCACGGCCTTGCCGGATTTCCAGGCTTCCTTGACCTTGTTTGCCACGTCTTCATTCCCCCTTGGGCGTTTCTTGGATGGTCGAGACGCTAGGCCGCGTGGCGGCAAGCGTCAAAGGGGGGAGCGTCGAACGCGCGGGCGGACTTTACGCGCCGGGGGCTTCGCGGCAGGGTCGCGCGCATGGCGGATTGGGCTGTGGCTTCAGAGACGGGCGTGCTGACGGATGTGCTGCTTTGCGCGCCGGACCACTATCGTTGGCTGCCGACGAACGCCATCGCGCGGCGCACGCTGGCCGAGGCGCGGCAGGGCCCGACGGCCGCGCAAATCGCCGCCCAGCACGGCGAATTGGTGGCCGCGCTGGAGCAGGCCGGGGTGCGGTTGCACTGGCTGAACCCGGCGGCGCATCTGCCCTACATGGTCTATACGCGCGACCAATCCGCGGTCACGCCCTGGGGGCCGGTGCTGTGCCAGCTGGAACGGCCGCAGCGGCGTGGTGAATATGCCGCACTCATCGACTTCCACGTCGGCGGCTTCTGGCGCATGGCGAGCCATGGCACGCTGGAGGGCGGGGACATCCACATCATCCGCCCCGGCCTCGCCGTGGTCGGCGCATCGGGCGGGCGCACCGACGAGGCCGGGGCAGAACAGTTCGCGGGCTGGCTGCGCGCGGAGGGGTGGGAGGTGCGCGTCGAGACGTTCGACGAGCATTTCCTGCATCTGGACGTGCTGTTCTGCATGGCGGCCGAGGGCATCGCCGTCGCCTGCCTCGACGTGCTGGACCCGGGCTTCGTGACCTGGCTCGCGGCACGGGGCATCCGCTGCCTCGACGTGCCCTACCGCGAGGCGATGGTGCTGGGGTGCAACATCCTCGCACTCGGGGATGGGCGCGTGATCTCGGCGCGTGAAAGCACTCGGCTGAACGAAGCCCTGCGCGCCGAGGGGCTGGTCGTGCTTGACCCGATGCTGGGCCTGTTCGCCCAGGGCGGCGGCGGGCCGCATTGCCTCACCGGCCCGTTGCGCCGGGATTGAAAGGATCGCCGCGTGAACAGCCTGACCCCGCGCCCCGTCGATACCGTCATCGCCGCCGCGCGCGACTTCATGGGCGAGCGCATCAGCACCAGCAACGCGCTGCGCGAACAGCACAGCCGCGGCGAGGACACGACCACGCCGACGCTGCCGGACGCCGTCGCCTTCGTCGTCACCACCGAGGAGGTGAGCCGGCTGCTGGTGCTGTGCCATCAGCACTCCGTGCCGGTGACGGCGTTCGGCGCCGGCACCTCGCTGGAGGGCCATGTGAACCCGGTGCGCGCGGGCATTTCACTCGACCTCAGCCGCATGAATGCAGTGCTGGAAGTGAATGCCGAGGATATGGATTGCCTGATCGAGCCCGGTGTCACGCGGCAGCAGCTGAATGATCATCTGCGTGACCAGGGGCTGTTCTTCCCGGTCGATCCCGGGAGCGTCTGCACCATCGGGGGGATGTGCGCGACGCGCGCCTCAGGCACCAATGCGGTGCGGTATGGGACCATCCGCGAGAATGTGCTGGGACTTGAGGTGGTGCTCGCGGATGGGCGGGTGATCGAGACCGGTGGGCGCACGCGCAAGGCGGCCAATGGCTATGACCTCACGCGGCTGATGATCGGGTCCGAGGGCACGCTGGGGATCATCACGAAGGTGCGGCTGCGGCTGCATGGCATCCCCGAGGCGACCAGTGCGGCGGTATGCCAGTTCCCCACGCTGGCGGCCTGTGTGGAGACGGTGATCGCGACGCTGATGACCGGGGTGCCGATTGCGCGGATCGAGTTGCTCGATGAGGTGCAGATGGGCGCATCCATCGCCTATTCGAAGCTGACCGGCATGGCGGCGATGCCAACGCTGTTCCTGGAATTCCACGGCACGCCCGCCAGCGTGGAGGAGCAGGCGCGCACGGTGGAGGCGATTGCGGCCGATTGTGGCGGCACCGGCTTCGCCTGGGCCACGGATGAGCAGGCGCGCAAGGCGCTGTGGCAGGCGCGGCACGATGCCTATTGGGCGGCGGTCGCCCTGCGCCCCGGTGCGCGCGGCATCGCGACCGATGTGTGCGTGCCGATCTCCCGCCTGGCGGAGGCGCTGCTGGGTGCGAAGCAGGATATCGAGGCCTCCGGCTTGCAGGCACCCATCGTGGGGCATGTGGGCGATGGCAATTTCCACACGGTGATCCTGGTGGACCCGGCCGACCCGGAGGAGTTTGAGCGCGCCTGGGCGCTGGACCGGGCGATCGTCGCGCGCGGGCTTGCGCTGGGCGGCACCTGTTCGGGCGAGCACGGCGTGGGCCTGGGCAAGCGCGAGTTTCTGGAACAGGAGCATGGCGCCGAGGCGCTGGCGGTGATGCGCGGCATCAAGGCGAGCCTCGATCCCCGCGGCATCCTCAACCCGGGCAAGATGTTCCGCAACTGAGCGCGCGGCTCAGGCCCGGGGGATTTCGGCGGCGAGGATCGACCCCGACTGGCTTTCGGTGATCAGCAGTGTGGTGCCATCGGGCGCGAAGCAGCAATTTGTCGGCGTGCGGCCGAAGCCCGTGCAATCGATGACGAAGCGGGCGATGCCTTGGGCATCGACGCCCCAGACCAGGCCATGGCCGGGGTTCGCGATGAACAGCCGGTCATGGCCATCGACCGCCATGCCGTCGGGGCCGGAGATGCCGCCGGGGATGCGGTGGAACAGGTTCGCCTTGCCGACCTGCGCATCCGCACGCAGCGGCAGGCGCCAGATCTCGCATGAGCGTGTCATCGCGACATAGGCGTGGGTGCCGGCGCGGTTGAGCGCGATGCCGTTCGGGCTGGGGCCGTTGCGGATCAGCGTGTCGATCCGGCCATCGGGGTGCAGGCGATGGACGCGCCCGGTGGGGTCCTGCAGCCCCGTCTGGCCCTGGTCGGTGAACAGCACGGTGCCATCGGCGGCATAGGTGCAGTCGTTCAGGCCGCGGAAGCCTTCGCTCAGCAGGGTTTCCAGCAGGGGCGCGATGGCACCTGTCGCGGGGTCCAGCGTCAGCAGGCCGTGCCGGTAGTCGGCGATGGTCAGCGCACCATCGGGGGCAAGGGCCAGGCCATTCGGCCAGCCATCATACTCGGCCAGCACCTCCCACGCTGAAGGGCCGGCGATGATGAAGATGCGGCCATTGGGAATATCGGTGACGAGCAGCCGGCCGGCGGCGTCGAAGCAGGGGCCTTCGAGGAAGCTGTCGATCGCCTGGCCGCCGCGGTTCGCCGCACTCCAGGCCGTGTGGCGGGGCGTGCGGAAAGCGGCGGGCAGGGCGGAGAACAGCCGGGCGAGGATCGGGACGGGTGCGGCGAAGGGCATCGGCAAATCCTGCGCGCACGGCCGATCCGCGACAAGCGCGGAACCTCACGGTATTGGGGGGTGCTTGCGCGGGCCGCATTGGGTGTATGAAGCCTTGACGCAGCGCAGCATGACGTGACCTGCGACTGCGTGATCCGGAGACAACACGGCATGGCCCGCTTCCCCTCTGCTGCCGCTGGCGCAGCACTGTTCCTGCTCGCGGGCATTGGCCAGGCGGCGGCGCAATTCGGTCCCCAGGGACCGCCGGCCGTGGGCATCGTCACCGCCGATCGCCGCCCGATCACCGAGACATCGGAATTCGTCGGCCGCATCGAAGCGGTGGAGCGCGTGGCCATCCGCGCGCGCGTCTCGGGCTTCATCGAGGAGATCGCCTTCCGCGAGGGGCAGGAAGTGACCCGCGGCCAGGTGCTGTACCGCCTGGAACGCGCGCCCTTCGAGGCGGAGCTGGAGCGCCAGCAGGCCGCCGTCGCCTCGGCCCAGGCGACGCTGGTCAATACCCGCGCCAGTCTCGAACGCGCGCGCGAACTGGTGCGGACCTCCACCGGGACGCAATCGCGCCTCGATGACGCGGTGGCCGCCGAGCGCACCGGCAATGCGCAGCTGCTCAGCGCGCAGGCCGGGCTGCGCGTGGCGCAGATCAGCCTCGACTACACCGTCATCGCCGCGCCGGTGGATGGGCGCATCGGACGGACGACCTACACGGAAGGCAATGTCGTGGGCCTCGATGCCGGGGCGCTCGCGACCATCGTGAGCCAGGACCCGATGCGCGTGGCCTTCGCGATTTCCCAGCGCCAGGCGCGCGAGCTGCGCAACCGCTTCGAAGGGCGCGGCGGGCCGGATGCGGTGCGGGTGCGGCTGCGCCTGACCGATGGCACGATGTATCCCCAGGACGGGCGGATTGTGTTCATCGACCCCTCGGTGGACCGCAGCACGGACACGCAGCTGGTCCGCGCGCTGATCCCGAACCCGGCGCGCGAGGTGAATGGCCAGCGCCCCGAAATCGGCGACCGCGAGCTGGTCGATGGGCAATTCGTCTCGGTCATCGTCGAGGGCTCGGAGCCGATCCAGGCCATCGCGGTGCCGCGCACGGCGGTGCTGCAGGACCAGCAGGGCAGCTACGTCTTCATCCTCGATGCCGAGAACAAGGCGCAGCGGCGCAACATCACGCTTGGCCGAAGCCCCGGTAACACCGCGGTGGTCGAGCAAGGGCTTGAGGGGGGCGAGCGCGTGGTCGCCGAAGGCGTGCAGCGGGTGCGCCCCGGCCAGCCGGTGAACCCGGCGCCGATGAGCGCGCCGCCGCCCGCGCCCAGACCCGGCACGGCGCAGCGAGGCTGATCGGGGATGTTCGCATCGGTCTTCGTCGACCGGCCGCGCCTCGCGGTCGTGATCGCCATTGTGATGACGCTGGCCGGTGTGCTGGCGATGCTGCGCATCCCGGTCTCGCAGCTGCCCGACATCGTGCCCCCCCAGGTCTCGG
>JBKJNV010000631.1:0-3336 GCA_046593435.1 Roseomonas sp. | reverse complement strand
CGATGATTGTCGAAGAACGCATCTACACGTTGGCGCCGGGCACCTCGCCCGCCTATGTGAAGGCCTATGGGGAAGAACGCATCTACACGTTGGCGCCGGGCACCTCGCCCGCCTATGTGAAGGCCTTTGGGGAAGAAGGCTTGGCCATCCAAAAGCCCATCCTCGGCCGCCTGGTGGGCTATTACACGACCGAATTCGGGCCGCTGAACCAGGTCATCCACATGTGGGCCTATGAGAGCCTGGCCGAACGCGCCGAGCGCCGCGCCCTGCTGGGGGCCTCCGAGGCGTGGAAGGCCTATCTGGGCAAGGTGCGGCCGTTCATCGTCACGCAGGAGAGCAAGCTGCTGATGCCCGCACCCTTCCTGAAGGTAAAGTGGCAGGATTGACCATCGGGGCGTGCCGCGTCCGCGCAAGCAGGCGCGGCACGCCCCGGCCTATTCAGGCCGCAGCAATGCCCCGCTGAGCGCGCGCCGCACCGTGCCCGCGGCCACCACCGCCACGATGACGCTCGCTGCCGCCAGCACGCCCCAGGAGGCCGGAGCCCAGCCCGGTGCGTGCGCCGCCACCACCTCCATCGTCGCGATGGCGAAGGCGGCCGCGGGAAAGGTGTAGCTCCAGGCGCTGAGGCTGAAGGGCAGAAGCAGGAAGTCGCGCAGGTTCAGCAGCAGCGCGAGCGCCACGACAACTGCCGCGCCCCAGAGCGCCAGCGGCCCCACCCCATGCCCGCCGCCGAGCTGCGCGAGCGCGATCGCCCCCAGCGCCGGCGGTGCCAGCAGGATTGCCAGTGTCGGGCGCAGCGGCGGGGGCAGCGGCGGCCCGGCCACCAGACGCGCCAGCAGGATGGGGTGCAGCGCCAGCCACAGGAAGGCGCCGACGCCGAAGCAGGCCCAGCCCAGCGTGGCCTCACCGAATCCTACCCCAATGATGGGGGCGACGATGTTGCCGACCAGCGGGATCAGCAGCACGGGCGTCAGTGTGGCGACCTCGCGCGGTGCCGCCAGCAGCGCGCGCAGGGTCAGCGCGGCGATGACAAGATGGGCTGCCGCGCCCAGCGCCCACAGCGCGTGCCCGGCAACCGGCGCGTAGGGACCCAGCCCGCCGGCGACCAGCATCGCGCCGATGCTGGCCGCCCCCGCGAAGGCGCCGCGGACCGGGTGGGTGAGGTCCCCGCGCAGCGCCGAGGGGTGACGCACTCCGCGCCAGCCGTGCAACGCGAGCAGCAGCAGCCAGGCCAGGGTTCCCACTGCCAGCAGCCCTTCGCCCAGCGGGGCGGGCGCGCCGAGCGTCTCGGCGGCGAGGCGCCAGGCAAGGCCCAGGCCGCGCAGCCCCATGGGTGCGGCGAACAGGCCGAGCGGCAGGTGGGCAAGGCTGGGCGGAATCGGCTTGGTCATGGGGTGCAGCATGGCCGGGATCGGTGCGCCCGTCTGCGTGGGGGGACGGGCTTGACCCGGGCAGGCAAGCCGGCGTTGCATGCTGGCGATGCAGCTTCTGCCCATCCCGCGCGGGGACGAGGATACGCTCTGGGCCGTCATCGCGACGGCGGGCAAGGCCAACCGCGTGGCCGAGGTCTTCCGCTCGCGCGACGCCGCCCTGGCGGACCGCGCCTGGCGGGCGGGCGAGGTGCGCGCCTATGCGGATTTCCTCCGCCGCGCGAAGCGGCCGGTGCCGCATTATTCGGTCGCACCCATCAAGCGGGCCGACCTGCCGCGCAGCTGGCGGCCGCTGCCGGCGCTGGGGTTTTTGCGCGGGGAATTTGTGTAACCGTCAGGCCCGTACCGCGCGTCCGCGCACCAGCACCATCACCCCCAGCGCGCCCACGCCCAGGCCCATCCCGGCCAGGATCCAGGGCAGCACGCCCGCCCCGCCTGCCACGTTCGAGGCAAGGTGCACGCGGTCCGGTGCATCGGGGTCATAGCGCAGCGCGACGACGCGATTGCGCTGGATCTCCGCCATCTCGACCGCATGTTCGACCGGGCCCACGATCACCCGGCCCTCCCGCGTGCGGAAGCTGACGGTAGGATAGAGGGTGGGGCCGCCGCGCGCACGCACCTCACGGTAGCTGCCGGTCATGCGCCCCTCGACCTCGACGCCGACGCGCGCCATGCGGTCATGGGTGGACCAGATCTGCCAGGCGCCGACGCCTAGGCCGATGCCGATTGCGAGCGCCACCGCCGCCGCCACCCGCACCGGCCATTTGCCAGCAGCCGCCATCGTCGTGCCCTCCGCCTGCGACACATGGACGCTAGACCCGCGCCGGCAGGGATGGAATGACGCTTGCGCACCACCCGCGCCGCGGTATGGATCGGCCATGTCCCATCGATCTCCTGACCTCATCATCGTCGGCGCCGGCATCATCGGCTTGGCCCATGCCTATCTTGCGGCGCGGGCCGGCAAGCGGGTGGTGGTGGTGGACCGCGACGCGCAGGCCAATGGCGCCTCGATCCGCAATTTCGGCTTTGTCACCGTCACCGGACAGGGTGCCGGTGCCACCTGGGAGCGCGCCCGGCGCGCGCGGGACATCTGGGCGGAGGTTGCCCCGCTCGCGGGCATACCCATCCATCATCGCGGCACGCTGGTCGCGGCACGCCGGCCGGAGGCGCTGGCGGTGCTCGATGAGTTCTGTGCCGGCCCCATGGGCGAAGGCTGCCGCGTGCTCCGGGGTGCGGAGATCCCGGAGCCGTTGCGCCGCGAGCAGCTCGCCGGCGCGCTGCATTCGCCCCATGAGCTGCGCGTCGAAAGCCGCGAGGCGATCCCGCGCCTGGCCGCATGGCTCGAACAGGTCCATGGCGTGGTGTTCCACTGGCGCACGGCCGTGACGGCCGTTGCGGAGGGCGAGGTGCGTACCACCGGGGGGCGCATCACCGCGCGCCACATCGTGGTCTGTCCGGGGACCGACATCACCTCTCTGTTCGGGCAGAGCTTTGCCGCCCGCGGGGTCACGCTGTGCAAGCTGCACATGCTGCGCCTGGCCGACCCGGGCTGGCGGCTGCCGGCGGCAGTGATGAGCGACCTCGGCCTGCACCGGTACCGGGGCTATCACGGAAGCCCTTCCCTGCCGGCGCTGCGGGCGCGGCTGGCCGCCGAACAGCCCGACGCGCTGGAGCACGGCGTTCACCTGATTGTGGTGCAGGGCGCGGACGGGTCGCTGGTGGTGGGCGATTCGCACCATTATTCGGCCACACCCGACCCGTTCCAGCCGGGCTTCGTGGACGACATCATCCTCGATGAGCTTCGCCGCGTACTTGTCATCGAGCCGCGCGTGATCGAGCGCTGGGTGGGGGTGTATCCCTCCGCCGATCAGGACGCCTTCTTCGAGACGCCCTTGCCGGGGGTGCG
>JBKJNV010000067.1:0-2720 GCA_046593435.1 Roseomonas sp. | reverse complement strand
ATGGATCAGCCGCGGATTGTTGGCGCTGAGCGAGGCGAAATCCAGCCCCGCGCGCTCCAGCCCTTGCGGCCGGACGTTGGTGACGAAGACATCGGCGCGGGCGATGAGTGCCTTCATGGCGGCGAGCCCCTCGGGCTGCTTGATGTCCAGGCCGATGCTGCGCTTGTTGCGGTTGAAGTTGATGAACTTGCCGCTCATCGCCGGTGTGCGGCTGCCGGCAGCCAGGAAGCGCAGGATATCGCCGCCTGGAGCCTCCACCTTGATCACTTCGGCCCCCTGGTCAGCCAGGGTGCGGGTCGCGATGGGGCCGACCACCACGGTGGTGAGGTCCACCACCTTCACGCCATCCAGCGGGCCGCTCATGTGAATTCCAGCTCCATCTCTGCGCAGAGCTTGCCGTCTGCATCTCCGACCCAGGCGCGCATCCGGCCATCCTGCACGGCACTGCCGGCAAGCGTGATCCGCGCACCCACATGGATCGGGCGCGTCAGGCGCGCGGTATAGCCCGCGAGGCGATGCCCGGGCGTGGCTGCCACCGCCGCATCCAGCAGCAATTGCATGGTCAACCCGCCATTTTGCACCAGCGCCGGATAGCCCTCCCCGGCGCGTGCGTAATCCGCATCGTAGTGGATGCGATGCGCGTTCCAGGTCACCGCCGAATAGCGAAACACCAGCGCGTTGGAGACCTGCATGGGCCGGCTCCAGGCGCCATCATCGGGTGCGGGTGCACCAGGATTGACCGGCGAGGGCGCACCTGCTGCGACCGCCTCGCGGTAGATCGCGTCGAACTCATCCACCGCGATGGTCTGCCCCTCCACTGCATAGCTGTGGCGCATGGTCAGCACGCAGATGGTCCCTGTCCGCGCCTGCTTGGGCGCGATGGCCGCGACTTCGGTGCGCTTGACCAGCACATCGCCCACGCGCAGCGCACCGGGCAGGCTGACGCGGCGCCCCGCCCCCATGCGGCGCGGCAGCGGAATGGGCGGCAGGGTCACGCCGGGATTGGGGTGGCCATCGATGCCGATATCGCCCTGGCGCGCACTCTCCTGCGCGAAAAGCGAGACCCAATGCGTCGGCAACAGCGTGCCGCGCGGAAAGCCATCGGGGTCGAGGTCGAGCATGGCAGCGATGCGCCGCAGCATGCTGGGCGAGACGTCATCCTCGATGACGCGCACGCGCCCCAGCCAATCCTGCCGCACTTGCTCGATGGCGGTGGCGAAATCCATGAGGCAATCCTATTCGGCGACGAGGTTGAGGCGGCGGATCAGCGGCGCCCATTGATCATGCGCGGCGCGGATGGTGCGCTGGAAGTCTGCCGGCGTATTGGGCGGTGCGGGGTCCGCGCCGACACGCACATAGGCGGCCTGCACGCGCGGATCGCGCAGCGCGTCGCCCAGCGCCTCGGAGATTCGGTTGATCACCTCGGGCGGCGTGCCCGCGCGCATCGTCAATCCGAAAAAGGAGGAGCCGACAAAGCCCGGCACCGTCTCGGCCATGGTGGGCACGCCCGGCCAATTCTCCCGCCGTTGCGCGCTGGTGACGGCCACGGCGCGGATGGTTGGCTGACCGCGCACCGCCTCGCCCTCCGGCAGTCCCAGGCAGCGCGCATGCACGCGGCCCGCGAGCATATCCGTCATGGCCTGGGTGCTTTGCCGGTAGGGCACATGCACCATGTCCAGCCCCAGCCGCGCACCCAAATCCTCCATGATGAGATGCGTGATGGCGCCGACGCCGGCCGAGGCATAGGTGAAGCGGCCAGGGTTGGCGCGAATCCACGCTATGAGCGCCGGGAAGCTGTCAGCGGGGATTGAGGTGTGCACCAGCAGCACATTGCTGGTCGAGCAGAACTGTCCGACGGGGGCGAAGTCACGCTCCCAATCATAGCTGAGCGCGCGATACATCAGCGCGTTCACGCCGCTATTCGTGCCCATGGTGGCGACCATCGCCGTGTAGCCATCGGCGGGCGCGCGGGCCAGCGTCTCGGCGGCCAGATTGCCGGCACCGCCCGGGCGGTTATCCGCCAGCACCACCTGGCCCAGGCGCTGCTGCAAGGCCTCGGCCGTGACGCGGGAGACGATGTCGGTCTGACCCCCGCCACCAAAGGGGACGAGCAGGCGGATGGAACGCTCGGGCCAGGCGGCGCGGGCGAGGCTGGGCATTGCGAGCGCGCCCAGCAGTACAGCGCGGCGTGGGGTTATCAACATGTCTTCCCTCCATGACTTTGATGCAGTGTTTCCCCGATTGGCCAAGGGGTCAAAGCGCCTGCGGTTCAAGCCGCGCAGCCGGCCCCAGACTCATGCCTAGCCCCAAGGAGACATCGCATGGCACGCCTGCGCTGTCTCAACCCCGAGGATTTCGCCGAGACGAATCGCCCGCTGCTGGCTCTGCGACGGCACAGCAGCCCGGGCTACGCGGTGGGGCTCTATCGGGTCTCCACCGCCGAGCAGGGGCAGAGCGGCCTGGGCCTGGAGGCCCAGCAGGCGGCGGTGCGGAGCTTCGTCGCCAGCCAGGGCTGGGTGCTGGTGGCGGAGTTCTCGGACATCGCCAGCGGCAAGGACGACCGCCGTCCGGGCTTCCAGGCGGCTCTGCAGAAATGCCGGCAGCTGGGGGCAATGCTGATCGCCGCCCGGCTCGATCGTATCACCCGGCGTGCCCACACCCTCTCGCAACTGCTGGAGGAGGGCTACGCCGTCCGGGCGGCCGACATGCCGGGCGCGGAC
>JBKJNV010000382.1:0-3041 GCA_046593435.1 Roseomonas sp. | reverse complement strand
GAGGCCGTGTCGAAGGACGAGGCCGCCAAGATCAAGAAGGTGCTGGAAGAGAACGGCGCCCAGGTCGAAGTCAAGTAATCGACCCAGGCGTGATCCTGGCCGGGCATTCGCTGCCGGCCGGGGTGAGATGAGTGACCAGGGCAGGCCGGGATTCCGCAGGGAATCCCGGCCCTGTCCGCGTCTTTGGGGGATGGCGGCCCGTCGGCCGCCTCTCCAATGGCGCCAGCGAATGCCCGCCGGCCGGGGCTGCTCGGGCCGGAGCGACAAGGAAGCTGTATTGGCATGAACGCGATCACCAAATCCTTCACCGGTCAGAAGCGCATCCGCAAGAGCTTTGGCCGCCTGCCGGAAGTGGCGCCGATGCCGAACCTGATCGACGTGCAGCGTGCCTCCTACGAAGTATTCCTCCAGGCCGAGGTGACGCCCGATGCGCGCACCCAGACCGGCCTCCAGGAAGTGTTCAAGTCGGTCTTCCCGATCGATGATTTTGCCGGCCGTGGCCGTCTGGAGTTCGTCCAGTACGAATTCGACGAGCCGAAATACGATGTCGAGGAATGCATCTCCCGCGGCCTGACCTACGCCGCGCCGCTCAAGGTGCGCCTGCGCCTGATCGTTTGGGATATCGACGAGGACACCGGCAGCCGCACCATCCGCGACATCAAGGAGCAGGATGTCTACATGGGCGACATGCCGCTCATGACGGATAACGGCACCTTCATCATCAACGGCACCGAGCGCGTCATCGTCTCCCAGATGCACCGCAGCCCGGGCGTGTTCTTCGACCATGACAAGGGCAAGACGCACAGCAGCGGCAAGTATCTGTTCGCCGCGCGCGTGATCCCCTATCGCGGCTCCTGGCTCGACTTCGAATTCGACGCCAAGGACATCTGCTACGTGCGCATCGACCGCAAGCGGAAGCTGCCGGCGACCACGCTGCTTTACGCGCTTGAATCCGCCCATATCGAGGCCCGCCGCGCCAATGGCGAGACTATCGAGCCCGGCCAGGTGCGCGGCATGGATGCCGAGGAAATCCTCAGCCACTTCTATGGCCAGGTGCCCTTCACGCGCGGCCCCAAGGGCTGGTCGCGCCCCTTCGATCCGGACAGCTTCCGCGGTGTGAAGCTCGCCGAGGCGCTGATCGACGCAAAGACCGGTGCGGTGGTGGCGGAAAAGGACGCCAAGCTCACGGCCAAGGTCGCGCGCAAGATCGCCGAGGCCGGCACGACGGAAGTTCTGGTCGGCCGCGTCGACCTCATCGGCCGCTACGTCGCCGAAGATCTGGTGAACCCGGAAACCGGTGAGATCTGGGCCGAAGCCGGCGAGGAACTCGGCGAGAACAAGCTGGTCCTGCTGGAGGATGCCGGCATCGACATGGTGCCCACGCTCGCCATCGACCAATCGGTTGGGCCCTGGATCCGCAACACGCTCGCGGTCGACAAGAATTCCAACCGCGACGAAGCGTTGATGGACATCTACCGCGTCATGCGCCCCGGCGAGCCGCCGACGCCCGACACGGCGGAGACGCTGTTCCGCGGCCTGTTCTTCGACATGGAGCGCTACGACCTCTCCTCGGTCGGCCGCGTCAAGATGAACATGCGCCTGGGTTTCGAGGCTGAAGCGGTGCCGGACACGCTGCGCACCCTGCGCAAGCAGGACATCATCGCGACCGTGAAGGTGCTGATCGACCTCAAGGATGGTCGCGGCTCGATCGACGACATCGACAATCTCGGCAATCGCCGCGTGCGTTCGGTGGGCGAGCTGATGGAGAACCAGTACCGCGTCGGCCTGCTGCGGATGGAGCGCGCGATCAAGGAGCGGATGGGCTCGGTCGATATCGACACCGTCATGCCGCACGACCTGATCAACGCGAAGCCGGCGGCCGCCGCCGTGCGCGAATTCTTCGGCTCCTCGCAGTTGTCCCAGTTCATGGACCAGACCAACCCGCTGTCCGAAGTGACGCATAAGCGCCGCCTTTCGGCGCTTGGGCCGGGAGGTCTGACGCGAGAGCGGGCGGGGTTCGAAGTGCGCGACGTGCACCCGACCCATTACGGCCGCATCTGCCCGATCGAGACGCCGGAAGGCCCGAACATCGGCCTGATCAACAGCCTTGCGACGTTTGCCAAGGTGAACAAGTACGGCTTCATCGAGACGCCCTACCGCTTGGTCAAGGACGGCAGGATCGTCGGTGAGCCGCGCTACCTCTCCGCGATGCAGGAAGAGAAGCTGATCGTCGCGCAGGCCGACGCGGAAGTGGACGCGGCCACCGGCCAGTTCCTCTCCGAGCTCGTCTCGGTGCGCCAGGGCGGCGATTTCCGCCTGGTCAAGCCCGAGGAAGTGACGGCGATCGACGTCTCGCCGAAGCAGCTCGTCTCGGTCGCCGCGGCGCTGATCCCGTTCCTCGAGAACGACGACGCGAACCGCGCGCTCATGGGCTCCAACATGCAGCGCCAGGCGGTCCCGCTGGTGAAGTCCGACGCGCCGCTGGTCGGTACGGGCATGGAAGCGGCCGTCGCACGCGACAGTGGTGCGACGATCGTGGCGCGGCGTGAGGGGGTGGTGGACAGCATCGACGGCGCGCGCATCGTGGTGCGCGCGACCGGCGATGATGGCGCGACCCGCGGCGTCGATATCTACCGCCTGCGCAAGTTCCAGCGCTCCAACCAGTCCACCTGCATCAACCAGCGCCCGCTGGTGAAGGTGGGTGATTCCGTGCGCTCCGGCGAGATCATCGCGGACGGTCCCTCGACCGAGCTCGGTGAGCTGGCGCTGGGGCGGAACGCGCTGTGCGCCTTCATGCCCTGGAATGGCTACAACTTCGAAGACTCCATCCTGATCAGCGAACGCATCGTAGTTGTAGCCGTTCCACGGCATGAATGCGACGAGGCTGTTGCGGCCGAGCGCGAGTTCACCGAGCTCGGTCGAAGGACCGTCGGCGAGGATATCGCCGGCGTCTACCGTGTCACCCACCTTCACCAGCGGGCGCTGGTTGATGCAGGTCGACTGGTTGGAGCGTTCAAACTTCTGCAGGCGATAGATGTCGA
>JBKJNV010000240.1:0-3282 GCA_046593435.1 Roseomonas sp. | reverse complement strand
CGACGCGCCCCCCTCCCCAACCCGGCATTCCTTCGACGAGGGACCACCCCTCCCCACACCAAAAACCAACACAAGGAGGTCGAGGATCGACACGATCCTCGCGGGGTCCAGGGGCAGCGCCCCTGGCCTTTCTCCCCGCACCCTCACGCCGTATGCGCCGCCTTGCCCAGCACCGCCTCGCGCATGCGCGCTTGCAGGTACGCGCCTTCGCGGGGCGGCAGGACAAGCGGCAGGGTGCCGGAGTCGATCTTGGCGAGTGCGAACAGGGACCCTGTCCCGGCGTGGATGGCGGCGCGGAGCGCGGGCACTTCCTCAGGTTTGGTGACGAGCATGGTGCGCGGGATACCGGCCGCGCGTGCCATGCCGACCAGGTCCACGCCGTGCTTGGTGGCGGTCTCCTGCATGCCGGTCTCCCCATAGTGCTCGTTGTCCTGCACCAAAATGGACAGGTTGGGCGGCCTCGACACCGCGATGGTGGCGAGCGCGCCGAGGCCCATGAGCATTTCGCCGTCACCGGTGATGACGAGGACGCGGCGGTTGGGCTGCGCGAGCGCGAGGCCCAGGCCCATCATGGCCGCCCCGCCCATGCCGCCCCAGAGCGGCAGGTTCTCGGCGCAGTCGCCCACCGCGGTGATATCCCAGGCGGGCGCGCCGAGGCCGGCGATGACGAGCATGTCGCCGCGGTCGGTGAGGACGGCGCGGCAGAGTTCGCGGCGGTCGAGCTTTTTCGATGCGGTCAGCATGGCGGTCAATCCTTCCCGAAGGTCTTGGCGCCGAGCAGGCGCTGGCCGAGCAGGGTCGCGGTCGGGCGGAAGGTGTTGAAGGCCATGCGCAGCGTGGCGTCCACGGTGGGTGCGACGTCCTCGGGCGTGTCGGCGCGCTTGACCAGCGTGCCCATGGCTTCGAGGACGGCCTGCGTCGCATTGCCCATGGCGATCTGGGCCGGATTGAACTCCCCGAAATCGCCGCGCATCGTGACGATCATCGGCATCGGCGTGCGATGGATCGACGACAGCGTGAGCATGTTGATGCAGTTGCCCACGCCCGAGGATTGCATCAGCAGCACCGAGCGATCCCCGCCGAGCCAGGCGCCGGCCATCATGGCCACACCTTCTTCCTCGGTCGTCAGGGTCACGACCTTCATCGTGTTGTCCGCGATGCAGCGCTTGATGAGGCGCGAATGGCCTGCGTCCGGCACCAGCGCGACCTGTCGGATATTGTGGAGCTTGAGCAGATCATAGATCTGGTCGGGCCAGTCGGCCGCGGCGTCCGGGCGTTGTTCGATGGTGTCTTGCTGCATGGTTTCCTCGCTTGGGGCGGAGCATCGTCCGGGGCAGGCGCGCTGGCAAGACGGGGAGGTGTCGGGCATCCTGCGCCGGTGAAGGGGGCGGCATGGCCTACGCGCATGGCATTGGCGGCACGCGGTATGTGTTCGGGGACCTGGCGACGCTGCTGGCACGCGCCACGCCGGCGCGGTCCGGCGATGCCTTGGCCGGTGTGGCGGCGGGCAGCGCGGCCGAGCGGGTGGCGGCGCAGCGGGCGCTGGCGGATGTGCCGCTGCGTGTTTTTCTCAACGAAGCGGTGGTGCCCTATGAGGCCGATGACGTCACTCGGCTGATCATTGATGCGCATGACGCGGCGGCCTTCGCGCCGGTCGCGCACCTGACGGTGGGCGGCTTGCGCGACTGGCTGCTGGGCGAGGCAGCCGACACCGCCACGCTGACGCGCCTGGCACCCGGGCTGATGCCGGAGATGGTGGCGGCGGTGTCCAAGATCATGCGCATCGCGGACATGGTGGCGGTGGCGCAGAAATGCCGCGTGGTCACGCGCTTCCGCAACACGATCGGGCTGCCGGGCACGCTGTCCATCCGCCTGCAACCGAACCACCCGACCGACGACCCGCGCGGCATCGCCGCCTCCCTGCTCGATGGGCTGCTGCTGGGCGCGGGCGATGCGGTGATCGGCGTGAACCCCGCCACCGACAATGTCGAGGGCGTGATGCGCGTGCTCAAGATGCTGGACATGGTCCGCGACCGCTTCGCGATCCCGACCCAAACCTGCGTGCTCAGCCACGTGACGACCACGCTGCGTGCGATGGAGCGCGGCGCGCCGGTGGATCTGGTGTTCCAATCCATCGGCGGGACCGAGGGCACCAATCGCGGCTTTGGCGTGACGCTGGCGCTGCTGCGGGAGGCGCAGGATGCCGCGCTGGCGCTCAAGCGCGGCACGGTCGGGCAGGACGTGATGTATTTCGAAACCGGCCAGGGCAGCGCGCTGAGTGCCGAGGCGCATCACGGCGTGGACCAGCAGACGCTGGAGGCACGCGCCTATGGCGTGGCGCGTGCCTATGCCCCATTGCTGGTCAATTCGGTGGTGGGGTTCATCGGCCCGGAATACCTGTTCGACGGCAAGCAGATCATCCGCGCCGGCGTCGAGGATCATTTCTGCGGCAAGCTGCTCGGCCTGCCGATGGGGGTGGATATCTGCTACACGAACCACGCCGAGGCCGACCAGGACGACATGGACACGCTGCTCACCTTGCTCGGCGTTGCGGGCGTGACCTACATCATGGGCGTGCCGGGGGCGGATGACGTGATGCTCGCCTACCAAAGCACCTCCTTCCATGATGGCTTGCAGGCGCGCGCGCTGCTCAACAAGACGCCGGCGCCCGAATTCGCCGATTGGATGGCGCGCATGGGTATCGGTGCGGGGGATGCGATCCCCGCGGGCCTCTCCCCCGCCCTGATCGGCCTTGCATGAGCGAGGTCGCACAGCACCTGCGCCGCTTCACCGCCGCGCGCGTGGGGCTCGGGCGTGCCGGGCATGCGGTGCCGACGGTGGCGCAGCTCGATTTCGCCGAGGCACATGCCCGCGCGCGCGACGCGGTCTGGTCGGCACTCGATGCCGAGGCCCTTGCCGCCGCCTGCGCGCTACCCGCGACGCGCGTGCGCAGTCAGGCGCGCGACCGGCGCGAGTTCCTGCTGCGCCCCGATCTCGGGCGGCGCCTGGCCGAGCCTCACACGCTCGCGCCACGGCCCGGCTGCATCGCGCTAACCCTCGCCGATGGGCTATGCGCGGAGGGCGTGCAGCGCCACGCCCCGGCACTCGTCGCGCGCCTCGCGGCCGCCCTGCCCGACCTCGCTTTCGTCATCGCCGAACAGGCGCGCGTGGCCCTGGGCGATGCGGTGGGGGAGGCACTCGGGGCAGCCGCAGTCATCATGCTCATTGGCGAACGCCCCGGCCTGTCCGCCACCGACAGCATCGGCGCCTACATCACCTGGG
>JBKJNV010000673.1:0-5276 GCA_046593435.1 Roseomonas sp. | reverse complement strand
GCGGAGGCCGGGTAGCGGGAGGTTCTGCGCTATGAAGGCTGGCAGCGCTAAGAAGGCCGCCAAACCTGTTGCGAAATCGGCAAAGTCCGCCAAAGCCCCCGTGAAGGCCAAGGCGAGCGAGGCGGAGCGCCGCGCCAAGGCGAAGGCCGTTGCCGCGCCGCGCAAATCCGCGCCGAAGCCGGCGGCCGCGAAGGCCAAGGCCGCTAAGCCGAAATCCAGCGCAAAGCCTGTTGTGAAGGCTAAGGCGAAGGTGACAGCGAAGCCTGCCGTCAAGGCGAAGGCCAAGCCCGCCGCCAAGCCGGCCGCGAGGCCCGCCCCCGCCAAGGCAAAAGCATCGTCGCCCCGATCTGCCGCAAAACCGCCTGCCGCGAAGCCTGCCGTCAAGGCCAAGGCCAAGCCCGCCGCCCCGCCGCGCGCGCAGGGCCTCAAGGCCACCGCCGCGGCACGCAAGCCCGCTGCCGCTGCCAAGGCACCCGCTGCCGCCGCCAAGCCCGCTGCCCCGGCCAAGCCGGCTGCCGCTGCCAAGGCACCGGCTGCGCGCCCGCCGGGTCCGGCGAAGCCCGCATCAGCCAAGGCCGCACCCGTTGTCTCTGCCGCGGTCGCCAAGGTTGCGCCGCCGGTCGCTCTGCCTGATGCGGTCCGCGCGGTTCCGGCCGCATCATCCTCTCATCCGGCGCCCGTTGCGCCGGCTGCTTCACCCTCTCGTCCGGCGGCCCCGCCGATGCCCATCGCGGCACCACGGGCCATAATGCCGCCAAAGGAGACCATGACCTCCAGTACCCCCCCTGATCGCCCGCCCCCGGCAGCCGTTCCGAACCAGCGTCCCGGCGGCATGCCGGGGCGTCCGAACAATATCGGCGGTCCTCCCGGCCATATCACCGCGACCCGGATACCTTCGCGCGTTTCGGAAGTCTTCAAAGCCGGCGACCATGTCGTCTACCCCACCCATGGCGTCGGCCAGGTCCAGGGGATCGAAGCCGTCGAAGTGGCGGGCTTCGCCCTCAAGGTCATCGTTGTGACCTTCGAGGAGAACCGCATGACGCTGCGCGTGCCGGAGAACAAGGCATCGTCGTCGGGCCTGCGCAAGCTGGCCACGGCGGACAACCTCAAGGAAGCGCTCGATACGCTCAAGGGACGCGCGCGCATCAAGCGCACCATGTGGTCCCGCCGCGCGCAGGAATACGAAGCCAAGATCAACTCCGGCGATCTGGTCCAGGTGGCCGAGGTGGTGCGCGATCTCTATCGCAACGCCGGCCAGCCGGACCAGTCCTTCTCCGAACGCCAGATCTATGAGCAGGCACTCGACCGCCTCGCCTCCGAGGTTGGCGCCATCGAGAAGACGGACAAGATCGCCACGCTGGAGCGGCTTCAGATCCACCTGAAAAGCTAAGCTTCCGAAACAAAATCGATGGGGGGTTGGCAACCCTTCTGCGTGTGTCACGTTTTGCTGATGGTTATCAGGGAGACATGAACCATGCGACTCGTCCTAGCCACCGCCTTGGCCGCGCTCGTCGCGGTCCCGGCCATGGCGCAGCAGCGCGGCCAGCAGCCCGAAGGCACTGACCTCATTGACCATGTGCGCACCGTGTCCGACCTGGCGCGGGTGTGCGATCCGCCCTGGCGCGGGGTGCCGCGGCTGGAGGCCATCGCCTATTGCCAGGGCTTCCTGACCGGAGCCGGGCAGTATCACACGCTTCTGCACCCGGCCGGCGGGCGCGGTCGTCCGCTCTACTGCGTTCCCAGCCCGGGGCCGACCATCGCCGAGAGCGGTGTTGCCTTCGCGTCCTGGGCGCGCACCAATCCCCAGCACGGCAATGAAGCCGCACTCGATGGTGTGCTGCGCTGGGCGCAGGCGACCTACCCGTGCACTGCACGAACCACCGCCCGTGGAGGCCGCTCATGAAGACCCGCCTGATGCGCTTCGCCTTGCCGCTGGTTGCGGCCCTGGGCCTTTCGGCCTGCGCCGGGCTCAATGACACGCAGCAGCGCACCGCGACCGGTGCGCTTGGCGGCGGTGTCGTCGGCGGCGTGCTTGGCTCGTTCAGCGGCAATGCCGGGCTTGGCGCGCTGCTGGGCGCGGGCGTCGGCGGCGCGGGTGGCTATCTGTACGACCAGTCGCAGCCGCGCAGCTATGGCGGCCGCGGGTATGAAGACCGGCGCTACGATAATCGGCGCTACGATGACCGGCGCTACGATGACCGGCGCTACGACGATCAGCGTCGCCGCTACTGAACCGGGGTTGGTGGCGGGCCAGCCCCGCCACCGAGTCCTGCCTTCGACAAAAAACCCCCGGGGATTGCTCCCCGGGGGTTTTCCGTTTTGCCGGTGAGGGCGCGCGATCAGTCGCTGTTGCGCTGACCCATGAGCGAGAGCAGGAACTGGAAGATGTTGATGAAGTTCAGGTACAGGCCCAGCGCGTCGATCACGCTGCGCTTGCCGGCTTCATCGCTGCCTTCCGCATGGGCATATTCCACATAGTCGCCCTTGATGCGCTGCAGGTCATAGGCGGTGAGCGCGGTGAACACGACCACGCCGATGACGCTGATGGCGAACTGGAGAGCAGGCGACTGCAGGAAGATGTTGACCAGGCCGGCGATCAGGATGCCGATCACGCCCATGATCATGATGGAGCCCATCTTCGACAGGTCCGCCTTCGTCGTGTAGCCGTAGAGGCTCGCGCCCGCGAACATGCCCGCGGAGATGAAGAAGGTGGATGCGATCGACGTGCCCGTGTAGCGCAGGAAGATGTTGCTGAGCGATGCGCCCATCGCGGCCGCGAACAGCCAGAACACCATCTGCGTGGTCGTCTTGGACATCTTGTTGATGCCGAAGCTGAGGACCAGCACGAAGGCGAGCGGCGAGAGCATCGCGACCCAGCCGAGGATGG
This sequence comes from Roseomonas sp., assembly GCA_046593435.1. Taxonomy (GTDB): domain Bacteria; phylum Pseudomonadota; class Alphaproteobacteria; order Acetobacterales; family Acetobacteraceae; genus Plastoroseomonas. The sequence goes on along the minus strand of JBKJNV010000673.1, from coordinate 2,389 downwards.
TGGGCGAGACGGTGCGCGCACCGGAGGCGGTGCGGCCGACCTGCCAGAACAGCGCCTGGATCTCGGGGACGCTGGCCACGCCATAAGCCACGATGCCGGTCAGCAGGAGGCCGGAGGCCATCCAGTTGAACACACGCAGCATGTAGGCGCGCAGCCCGGCATCGATGGCGGCGGAGTCGGCGGTCGCGGTGCGGCCCCAGGCCGAGCCGTTCGCCGGGTAGCGATTGTCGGGTTGAAAAGCCATGAAACGAAAGACTCCTCCCAAAGGGCGGAAAACGGGGATGATTCCCCAGGAGCGAAGAATATGGAGATAAGGTAATCCGGGATCAAGTGCTTATGCATGCCCTCAGGTGCCGGGCGCCGCCGCTGGCGGCTTGGCTCGCCGGACTGCCGGCGTTCGCGCATTCGCGCTCGCGGGGCGCGCCCCGGGGTTTGTGCCCATCGGCGTGACGCGCCGCACACACGGTGCGGTGCAAGTGCTGCGCTTCCAGCCGCTCCCATGAACAAAAACAAAAGAAAGGGGTCCGGGAAAATTCCTTTCCCCGGCCTTCTCTACTCATTCCTCAAGTGCTGGGCCGGCCGCGCGCGCAGCGCGAGCGCCGTCCCTGCATAGCCGAAGGCGAGCGTCAGCAGGGTGCAGAGCAGGATCGTCAGCGCCAGCGTTCCGGGCAGGAATGCCCATTCGCCGCGCATCACGAAGCGGACCACGCCCCAGGCGGCCGCGGTGCCCGCCGCGGCGGCGACGATGCCCGCCGTAGCGCCCAGCAGTCCGAACTCGACCAGGAAGGCGCGGCGGATTTGCGCCCGGCTGGCGCCGATGGTCTTGAGGATGACCGCGTCGCGGATGCGCCGGCGCTGCCCCGCCGCCACCGCACCGGCCAGAACAAGCGCGCCGGCGGCGAGCGTGACGCCCGCCGTGCCGGAAAGTGCTGCGCCGAGCTTGCCGAGCAGGGCCACCACCGCCTCCAGCGCATCGCGCACGCGGATGCCGGAGATGTTGGGGAAGGCGTCGGTGATTGCGCGCAGGATGGCCGATTCCTGGGCCTCGGGCGCGCGCAGCGTTGCGATATGCGTGTGGGGTGCCGACTCCAGCAGCCCCGGCGAGGCCACGAAGACGAAGTTGATCCCCAGTGCGCGCCAGGCGATGTCGCGCAGGTTCGCGATGCGGAAGGCGATGTCGCGCCCGAGCACGTTCAGCGTGATGGTGTCGCCAATGGCAACGCCCCAGCCGCGCGCGAGGTTGGCATCGAAGGAGATCAGCGGTTCGCCGGCGTAATCCGCCGGCCACCAGCTGCCGGCGGCGAGGCGCGTGCCCTCGGGCGGGGTGGCGGCGTAGGTCAGGCCGCGATCGCCGCGCAGCGCCCAGGCGCTGTCCTCGGAGGTGCGGACCTCGCCGACGGGGACGCCATTGACCGCCGAGACGCGCGCCCGGAGCGAGGGCACGCGCTTGAGGTCGGAAGCCCCGGGCAGGGTCGCGGTCAGCGCGTCGAAGGCGGCCGTCTGGTCCGACTGGATGTCGATGAAATAGAAGCTCGGGGCCGCGGCCGGCATCTGCTCGCCGATCTGGCGGCGCAGATTGCCCTCGATGAGCGCGATGGCCGACAGCGTGGTCAGCCCGATGCCGAGCGAGACCAGCATCAATGGCGTGGCGGCGCCGGGCCGGTGGAGGTTGGCCAGGCCCAGGCGCCAGGCCGGGCGGCCGCGCGGGCGGATGCGGGCCGCGACCGCCATCAGGGCCGCGGCACCGAGGCGGAACAGCAGCAGGGTGAACAACGCCGCGCCCACGAAGCCGAGTGCGAACATCCGGTTCTCGGCGGTCGCGACGATCAGGATCGCGAGGGCGCCGCCGGCCGCCACCACCGCCGCGATCAGCGCGGCGCGGGGTCGCGCGGCGGAGGGCTGCACCACGTCGCGGAACAGCGCCGCACCGGGGATTTCCCGCGCGCGGCCGAGCGGCCAGAGCGCGAAGGCGAGCGCGGTCAGCAAGCCATAGAGCGCGGCCATGCCCAGCGGCGCGAGATACAGGCCCGGGCGCGGCGGGATGGGCAGGCTGTCGCCCAGGAAGGAGGCGCCGACCCAGGTCAGGCCAAAGCCGATGGCAAGGCCGAGGGTGATGCCCGCGATGGCCAGGGCCATCACCTGGATCAGGTAGGTGGCGAAGATGGTCCCGGCCGGCGCGCCCAGGCAGCGCAGGGTCGCGATGGTGCGCGCCCGCTGATCGAGCCAGGCGCGCACGCCAGTGGCCACGCCGATGCCGCCCACCAGCAGCGCGGTGAGTGAGGCCAGCGTGAGGAAGAAGGCGGCGCGGTCGAGGAAGCGGTTGACGCCCGGCGCGGCCTCGCCGGCGGCACGGATGCGCCAGCCCTGGTCGGGGTAGGCCGCGCGCAGA
>JBKJNV010000629.1:0-3057 GCA_046593435.1 Roseomonas sp. | reverse complement strand
CCCCGGCGCCGCGGACCCTCGGCAGGGGCCTATTCGCGGTGAGTCTGGTATTCCGGCAGCCCATCATCGCACTTCATCCAGGGCTGCCGGCTGCGCACCCAGATGTGGTCTTCAGGCGGTGCCGCTTCTGGCGTGTCGTGCGAGGCGGTGGTGATGTCGATCTCCTCGGCATTGCGCTGCGACTCATAGGTCAGCGTCGTGCCGCAGTTGGCGCAGAAGCCGCGCGCGACGCCCGCGCTGGACGTGAAATGGACGACCGCGCCCGCTGTCCAGCGGAAGTCCACACGCGGGAAGGTGACCCAGGCGAGGACCGGCGCGCCCGCGGCCCGCTGGCAGGTGCGGCAGTGGCAGAACGTCGCGTGGAAGGGCGTCCCGCGCACTTCGTAGCGCACCGCCCCGCACAGGCATCCACCTTGCAGCATGATCGCCTCCTCAGCCGCGCAACAGGCCGCGCATGGTGGATAATCCACCTGTCCCGGGGAAGGCGGCCGCAACCGTGCGCTCGGGCAGGCGCAGATGCTCGCGCAGCAGCGGCAGGATCAGGCTGCGCAGGTCCTCCGTCGGGGCCAGGTCACGGCGCTCGAACAAACGCTCCGGCGCCAGCCCCGGCCAATCCGCGATGACACGCCCACCGGCGACCGCCCCGCCGAGCAGGAAGGCCGCGCCCCCCGTGCCGTGGTCCGTGCCGCCATTGCCATTGATGGCAGCGGTGCGGCCAAATTCCGTCATCACCAGCACCGCCGTGCGCCGCCACACGGGACCCAGCGCGTCGCGCAGCGCGCCCAGCGCCTCATCCAGCGCGCCGAGTGTATTGGGCAGGCGCTGCGCTTGGCCCACATGCGTGTCCCACCCGCCCATGTCGAGTGCGGCGACCCGTGGCCCGTTGGCCTCGGCCAGCAGCCGGCCGGCGGTGCGGGCAAGCTCCGCGGTCGGGTTCGGCGGGCGCGGCCCGCCAGCGGGCGTCCCCTGCGGCTGCGGCCCCAGCGCACTGGCGGTGAAGGCGCGCTGCGCCAGGCCCTCGCGCATCGCCGGGCCCAGCAGCGGGTCGGGTGCGTTCAGCGCCGCGATCCGCGCCATCAGATCATCTTCCGGCCGTGCGGCGGTCAGCGGCGCGTGGTTGGCGATCCGCACTGGCCCGCGCAGCAGCAGCGGGATATCGGTGCCCAAAGCGAGGCCGTTGCGGGCGCCCTGGGCCGGTTCGGGCAGGCCGGCGAGCGCGCGGTTCAGCCACCCGCTGGTGCCGATCCGCGCCTCACCCGATTCGAGCAGCGCCTGCGCGTCGAAATGGCTGCGCGTGCGATAGGCGCCGGCGATGGCATGGACCACCAGCGCCTCATTCGCCTGAAACATCGCGTGGATATTGGTCAGGCGCGGATGCAGCCCGAAGCGGCCGCCCAGGTCGAGCGGGCCGCCCGCGACCCCGGGCTCGCGTGGCTCTCCGGGGCGCAGCTGCGCGAAATCGGGGTCACCATAGGGCGGCACCGCGGCCAGGCCATCGAGCGCGCCGCGCAGCAGCACCACGACCAGCCGCGCATCACCCGGCGCCCGCGCCAGCGCAAGCCGCGTCGGGCCGAGCGTGGCGATGGCGCCCAGGCCCAGCAGCAGCCCGCGGCGGGGAAGATGGCCCTGAAGGTTCAGTGCGGTCATCGGCGTTGGAACTCCGGGCTGGTCAGCAACAGCGTGAGCGCATCGCGCTGCGACCCCGCGCGGCGCATCTCGCGCAAGGTGGCGGGGTTGGCCAGCGGACCCATGATCTGTTCGGCAAGGCCCATCGGATCGGTGCGGCCGGCGAAGCGGCCAGCCACGGCATGGGCCCATTCGACCCGGCGCAGCATGGCCTCGGGCCCGGTCCAGGAGGGCGCCGTGTCGGGCCAGCCATCCGGGGCCGGCACCTGCCACAAAGGCTGGCCCAGCCGGGCCATGATGCCCACGACGCCCAGGCCTTCCGGTGCGGGGGAGCCCACCGCGCGCAGCACGGCGACAACATAATCCTGCGGCGAGCGCAGTTTCGTCAGGGGGCGGTCCCAGGCTTCGGGGATGGCGATCAGCGCCGCCGATGCCGCCCCGAGATCACCGCGCGTGTCGCGCAGCGCGGCCTCCACGCGGCGGACAGCACCTGGTGGCGGCGCATCATCCACGAAATGGCGCACCAGCTTTTCCGCCAGCCGCCGATGCGTCGCCGGATGGCCGGCGAGGTAGGCCAGCGCCTCGGGCGCACCGCGCTCGCCTTGGGGAAAGCTGCGACCCAGCAGGATCTTGTCGCCCGGCTCATGGCGGTTGGCATTGAACCAGACACCGCCGCCTTCCTGGGCGGGCGGGCGCATCTGCCACCCGGTGAGGATGCGCGCCAGCGCCGAAACATCGGCCTGGGTATAGTCCGCAGCCGGTGAGAGCGTGTGCAGCTCCAGCACTTCGCGCGCCAGGTTCTCGTTCAGGCCCTGGTTACGACGCCAGCCCACCGGACTGTTCGGACCGGTGGATTGATTGTTGTCGAGGTAGCCCAGCATCACCGGATGCAGTACGGCTGCTTCCAGCAGGGTCGCGAAGGGGCCGGTGATGTTGGGGCGGATCGCTTCGCGCAGGTAGTGCCCTGCATGGGCCGCGATGACAGGGCTGCGGCGCAGGTTGAAGGCAAAGTGATTGGCCCAGAATGTCACCAGCCTTTCGCGGAACGGTGCAATCGTGGTCAGCAGCACCCCGGTATGGGCGCGGGCTTCGGCTTCCCCGATCTGGCGCTGTTCGCGGTCCGGCATCAGGGGCGGCGGCACACCTGCCTGTTGCACGGTGGTGGCCGCGCGGATTTCGTCGCGCGCGGCGCGGTCACGCCGGATCGCCAGGGCGATTTGCGCATAATCCGGTGAGCCGTCCGACGCGGCCGGGGCGGGCAGGCGCAGCTGCGCTTCCAGCCAGGCGGACGGGTCGGCGACCACCGGCTCACCCGGGCGGCGTCCCAATCCGAATCGGATGGCGGCGATGGCGGCACGCTGCGACATGCGAAGGAGAATAGCGCAACGGCACGACGGGGTCGCTGCCCGAAACAATCGGGCATATTGCTAA
>JBKJNV010000539.1:0-2757 GCA_046593435.1 Roseomonas sp. | reverse complement strand
CCGCCTTCCGGCTCAAGGCGCGACCGGGTGGTTGAAGCTGCGTTCGGGCAAAGTCAGCGTCACGCGCTCCGAGGTGCCGGCCTGCTCCGCCCCGTCGCGCGCGGTCAGTTGCAGCTCGACCTCCAGCCCGGCCCAGGGGTGGGCGGACAGGTCCGGCTGCGTCGTGCCCTGGGCGGTGCGCGGATGGGCACCCGGAAGCGGTATGTCCAGCCGGTGCGGCTCCGCCCCCGGTCGCGCCTTGAGCCGGAAGGCGGCGTCGAGCGCGACGACGCCCCAATCATCCTCGGCCCGCCAAGGGATCCGGATGGCAAGGCCGCGTGCGGCCCGCGCGGGGGGTTCGAAGAAGCTCACGCGGGGTGCGGCATCGGCCTGCACGCTGATCGTCCAGGCGGCGATGTCGCGGCCCTGTCGGGTCAGGCGCAGGCGGCCGCCGCTGTCCAGGACCGCCTCGCCCGCGAAGCTCACGCGGTCCAGCGCGCGCATCGGGATGTCGGTGGCATCAAGGCTGAGTGCCGGCGGCTCGCCGATGCCGCCCGAGAGGGAGAGTTGCAGGCGGCTGCCCGCCGGCAGCGTCACCGAACCACCGCCGACAGCGAGGAAGACCGGGGCGGCGCCGGTATAGGCGGGCGGCGTCGCCCAGGCCTCCAGCCGCATGGCCGGAGGCAACGCGGCGACAGCGAAGCCTGGCGTGACGGCGCGGCGCAGCCTTTCGATGGTGCTGTCGCCGGCGATCACCAGCCCGGCCAGCACCGCGATGCCCAGCCCGGCCCGCAGCGCGCGGGGGTCGAGCGCGGCCAGACCGGGGCGCGGCCGTGTGGTGCGGGTCGCGGCCAGCTGCGCCGCGGCGCGGGCGCGGTGCGCGGCCCAGACCGCACGGGCATCCGCGTCATCCGCCGCGGGGCGGTCCGAGAGCGTGGCCAGCGGCAGGTGGCGCAGCCGGCTGTCGCGTTCGATGCGGCGATCGGCGGCGGTGGCATCGGGCCAGCGCACGCGGCGGAATGCGCGTATGGCCGCGGCAACGAAAGCGACCGCGAAGGCGGCGAGAAGCCCCAGGTGCAGCGCCGGGTGCAGAAACCCCGGCAGCCCGGCGAGAGCGGTGAGCAGGAAGACCCCCAGCACCGCGAGCGGCGGCCACAGCGCCGGCCAGACCCGTTCCCACAGCAGCGCCGCCTGCGCCGCGCGGCGCAGCCAGGCGATCCGCGGCGGGAGGGGCCCGGGCGTCATCCGCCGATCCAGTCCGGCACGCGCTGGCCGTGCAGCAGCGCGGCGTGGGATTGCCGGTCGCGCACGACCGCGAAGCGATCGCCGTCGACCAGCACCTCGGGCGCGAGGGGACGCGCGTTGTACGTGCTGCTCATCGTCGCGCCATAGGCGCCGGCATCGAGGAACGCGATCAGCGCGCCGGCCGGCAGTGCGGGCAGCGCCCGGCCGCGGGCGAAGGTATCCCCGGTCTCGCAGACCGGACCCACCACATCGGCGGGCGAGAGGGGCGCGTGATGTGCGATGGGCGAGACCGGCAGGATGCCGTGCCAGGCATCGTACATGGCTGGCCGCGCGAGGTCGTTCATCGCTGCATCGGCAATGACGAAGCGGCGCGCGCCCTGCTTCTCGATCACCACCGAAGCGAGCAGCAGCCCGGCTGGCCCCGCGATCCAGCGGCCCGGCTCCAGCATCACCGGCAGCCCCAGGCCGCCCAGCGTGGCGCGGATCGCACCCGCCAGTGCCTCGGGCGCGGGGGCCGGCTCGTCACGATAGGGAATGCCCAGGCCGCCGCCGCAATCGACGCGGCTGATCGGCAGGCCCTCGGCGCGGATCGCATGGACCAGCGTGGCCAGCCGCGCAAAGGCGGCGCGGAAGGCGCCCATGCCGGCGGTGATCTGGCTGCCGATATGGGTCGCGATGCCCACCGCCTCGATCCCCGGCGCGGCGGCCATGCGCGCATACAGGGGCAGGGCATCGTCGATCGCGACGCCGAACTTGTTCTCGGCCCGGCCGGTGGTGATCTTCGCGTGGGTCTTGGCGTCCACATCCGGGTTCACCCGAAGTGCCACGCGCGCCACGCGACCCAGCTCCGAAGCGATGGCGGAGATCATCGCGATCTCCTCGGCACTTTCGGCGTTGATCTGGAAGATGTCCTCGGCGAGGGCCAGGCGCAGCTCGCGCCCTGTCTTGCCAACGCCGGAGAACACGATGCGCGAAGCCGGGATGCCGGCGGCGCGGGCGATGCGCAGCTCACCCTCGCTCACCACATCGGCGCCCAGCCCTTCCCGGTGCAGCAGCGCGAGGACGGCGAGGTTGTCATTCGCCTTCATTGCGAAGTGGACCGAGGCGTCGAGCCCGGCCTCAGCCAGCGCGCCCGTGAGTGCGCGGGCGCGGCGCCGGAGCGTGCCGGCGGAATAGACCCAGGCGGGTGTGCCCACGACCTGCGCGATGCGCGCGAGCGGCACGCCCTCGACCATCAGGCCGTCACGGGCATGCATGGTCAGATGCGGTCGGCCCGCGATCAGCTCGGCGAAGGAGGGGTCGGGATCGTCCGGGGAGGCGAGGGGGAGTGGCGCGGCCATCACCCTATATTCAGGGTGAGGGCCGCGTTGCACAAGCTTTGCCTTTGCCTTTGCCTTTGCCTCAACGCGCCTCAACGCGACTCAGCGCGCCTCGATGCCGCGCTGGGTCGCCGTTATCTCGTTCGTGGCGCAGATATCGACGCGCATCAGCTCGGCCGTCTCGCCATTGGACCAGACGATGCGGAAATCATGC
>JBKJNV010000141.1:0-3077 GCA_046593435.1 Roseomonas sp. | reverse complement strand
GGCCGGGCTGCGCCTGCGCACCCTGGTCGAGCCGATCCGCTACGACCCCGCGATCTACCTGCCCGATCCAAAATTGCGCGCGCGGTTTGCGGCGCTGGGGACGGTGGAGCGCGCGGCGCTCGCCGAAGCGATCTGCGGCAACATGGGCATCCACATCGCCTACTGCACCCGCGCCAAAGATGCCCCTGCCCTGCCCGACTGGCTGGACCCCGCCGCGACACCGATCCTACGCGAGCTGGACGGCGCCGCCATGGCCAAGGGCATCCGGGCCGATGGCACCCTGCCGGTCGCCTTCGACGGTCTGCGGGTCGCGCTGCCGATGCCGCGCCTGGCCGGCGCCATCTTGTCGCGCATCGACGGCCGCACCCGGACCGGCAAGATCGCCGACGCGCTGGCCGCCCAAGGCACCCCGCGCGAGGCCTTCGCACGGGATTTCGCTGGCCTGGTCACGCAGCTCGAGGGGCTGAACCGCCTGCTCATCGCCGCACCCTGAGCACGCCTGCCCAGCCCCCCGCGCGCCTTGCTTCGCGCCCACCCTGCCGCCATGTTCGGCCCATGGGACAGACCATCCAGATCGCGATCAACGGCGAGGCGCGCGGCATCCCCCCCGGTGCGACCGTCGCGGCCCTGCTGGCCACACTCGGGCTCGATGCGCGCAAGGTCGCGGTCGAGCGCAATGCCGAGATCGTGCCGCGCTCCACCTATGCGAGCCAGGCGCTGAGCCCCGGCGACCAGCTGGAAATCGTTCATTTCATCGGCGGTGGCTGACACCATGGACAACACCCAGAATGCCGGCCAGGACATGTGGGAAGTGGCGGGGCGCCGCTTCACCTCCCGCCTGATCGTGGGCACGGGACGCTACAAGGACCTGCCCGAGACGGCGGCCGCCATCGAGGCCTCGGGTGCCGAGATCGTCACCGTCGCGGTGCGGCGGGTGAACCTGTCCGACCCCGGCGCGCCCATGTTGCAGGATTATGTGCCGCCCAACCGCTACACCTACCTGCCCAATACCGCCGGCTGCCACACCGCGGCTGAGGCGGTGCGCACCCTGCGCCTGGCGCGCGAGGCGGGCGGGTGGAACCTGGTGAAGCTGGAGGTCCTGGGCCCGCCGCCCTTCCTGTACCCCGACATGGTGGGCACCTTCGAGGCCGCCGCCGCACTCATCAAGGACGGGTTCGAGGTGATGGTCTATTGCGCCGATGACCCGCTGGCCGCGAAGCGGCTGGAGGAGATGGGCTGCGTCGCCATCATGCCGCTTGGCGCGCCGATCGGCTCGGGTCTGGGCATCGTGAACCCCTACATGATCGGCAACATCATCGAGCAGGCGAAGGTGCCGGTCCTCGTCGATGCCGGTGTGGGGACCGCGTCCGACGCGGCCTATGCGATGGAACTCGGCTGCGACGCGGTGCTGATGAACTCCGCCATCGCGCATGCGGGGCAGCCGGTCCTGATGGCGCGGGCGATGAAGGCCGCGGTGGAGGCCGGGCGCCTTGCGCACCTGGCCAGGCGGATGCCGCGGCGGACGACGGCGGACCCCTCCTCACCGCTGGCCGGGTTGATCCGCTGAAGGGCTGCGCGCGTTGCGGGCCACCACCCGATCGGGGCGCGCCCTTCGCGCGCACCGCGAGGCCGAATGGCCGAACGCCGGTCGTCCGGCGAGGCAAGCCGCCGGCGGCGGCGCCCGCCGCTTGAGGGCAAAAATAGCTGAATACCGCGGGTCATTTTTCATGACCCTCGGTATTCAGCGCGCCAAAATCCAATCCGGCAGCCCGGTCACCAGCGTCACCGGGAACAGCGTGATCAGCACCACGGTCACCACCAGCATCAGGAAGAAGGGCAGCGAGGCCATGGCCACCTCGCCCTGGTCGCGGCCTGTCATGGTTTGCATCACGAACAGGTTGAAGCCCACCGGTGGCGTGATCTCGGCGATCTCGACCAGCAGCACGATGAAGATGCCGAACCACACGAGGTCGAACCCCGCCGCCTGCACCATCGGCAGCACCACCGAGGTGGTGAGCACGATCATCGACACGCCGTCGAGCGCGGTCCCGAGCACGATATAGACGACCGTGAGGATGGCGATGATCCCGTAGGGCCCGAGGTTGAGCGCCCGCGCGCCTTCCGCCAGCGCCGTGGGGATGCCGGTCAAGGCCATGGCCTTGGTGAGGAAGGCAGCACCTGCGAGGATGAACAGGATCATGGAGGACAGCCGCGTCGCACCCTTGAGGCTTTCGTAGAAGCTCTCCCAGGTCAGCGTCCGCGTCACCGCCGCCAGCACCAGGGATCCCAGCACGCCGAAGGCCGCGGCTTCGGTCGCGGTGGCGATGTTGACAAACATCGACCCGATGGTGGCCACGATGAGCAGGGCGCAGGGGATCAGCTGGGCCGAGGCGCGCAGCTTTTCGCCCAGGCGCATGCGCGGCTCCGGGGGCGGCTGCTTCGACGGGTTCAACAGCGCCCACACCACGATATAGGCGGAGAACAGCGCCATCACGATCAGGCCGGGGAGGCAGCCGGCGATGAACACCCGCACGATCGAGACCTCGGCCGCCACGGCATAGACCACCATGATGATCGAGGGCGGGATCAGGATGCCGAGCGTGCCCGCGGTGGCCAGGCTGCCGATCGCCACGCGTTCATCATAGCCGCGCTTGCGCAGCTCCGGCAGCGCAATGCGCGAGACGGTGGCGCAGGTTGCGGCGGATGAGCCGGAGACGGAGCCGAAGATGCCGCAGGCGAGGATGTTCACATGCAGCAGCCGTCCGGGCAGCCAGCGCACCCACGGTGCCAGCCCGTTGAACAGCTCCTCGGACAGCTTGGTGCGGAACAGGATCTCGCCCATCAAGATGAACATCGGCAGCGCGGCCAGGGTCCAGGAGCCGCTCGATTCCCACATGGCCGAGGCCAGGAACAACCCCGGCGAAGGATGCACCGCGGCCATTGCCACATAGCCCACGGCAGCGAGGCTCATCGAAATCCACAAGCCGGCGCCGAGGAAAAAGCACAGCAGCACCAGCAACAGCATAGCGAAGGTCAGCAGTTCCATCGGGCCTTCAAACCTCCGCCGAGAAATCGCC
>JBKJNV010000434.1:0-3305 GCA_046593435.1 Roseomonas sp. | reverse complement strand
CTGGCGGCGGACCGCAGTCGCGGTCTCGGCACGAGTGAAAGCCTCGTGCCGTTGGCATCAGGACGGCGCCCGCGCGCATCATCAAAACGGCGCCCGCGCCAGACCCGTGCGCAGCGCGAGCTCGGCGCGCTTGAGGTCGCGCGGGGTGGACAGGTGGAACCACACCCCGTCATGCACCAGGCCGAACAACCGCCCCGCCTCGATCGCGCGGTCATACAGCAGGTTCAGGCTGAACTTCCCCGCCGGCGCATCAGCGAACAGCCGCGGCGAGAGGATCTGCACGCCGCCAAACAGGTAGGGTGCGAGCTCACGCTCCTTCGGGCGGCGGGCATGGCCAAGCGGGTCGAGCAGGAAATCGCCGCGCCCCACCTCGCCCTCCACCTGCGCCGTGCGCACCAGCAGCAGCAGCGCATCCATCGCACCGTCATCGAAGGCGGCGGCCAGGCGCGTGAGCGTGGGCGCGGGGCCGTTCAGCCAGAAGGCATCGCCATTGACCACCGCGAAGGGGCCAGCACCCAGGCGCGGTAGCGCGGCCGCCACACCGCCGCCGGTCTCCAAAAGCTCCGTCTCCTGCCGCACCGTGACCGAAGGCGCCGCGCGGCCCGCCATGGCCTGCGCGATCTGCTCGCCGCGCCAATGCGCATTCACCACGGCATGCTCCACCCCCGCCTCCTCCAAGCGATCCAGCGCGTGGTCCAGCAGCGAACGGCCACCCAGCGGCAGCAGCGGCTTGGGACGCTCATCGGTCAGCGGCCGCATCCGGGTGCCCAGGCCGGCAGCCAGCACCATCGCGTGCGTCAGGGTGATCATGCCTCGTCCAATCCCTCTGCCGCGGCGGGGTTGCCCCGCTTGTCGCGCGGCACATGCGCATCGAGAAACTCAGCCAGCGGGCGCGTCGCCGGGTGCGCCAGCGCCGCATCCAGCATGGCCCAGCAGCGCGGGCCATGGGCCAGATAATGCGGCTTGTGGTCCCGCCGGTCGAGCCGCACCCACAGGGCCGCCACCCGCAGGTGCCGCTGCGCCGCGCAAGCCGCCATGGCGGCGCGGAATGCATCCCCGTCCAGCCCCGGCCGTCGCGCGAGATACTCGGCCACCATCGCCGCCCGCAGCCCAGGTGCTACGTCGCGCCGCGCATCCTCGACCAGGGAGACCAGGTCATAAGCGGGGTGTCCCAGCGCCGCGTCCTGGAAATCGATGATGCCGCAGCGCCGCGCGCCGTCGCGCCCGGCCAGCCGCATCAGGTTGGCCGGGAAATAGTCGCGGTGGACGAACCCCTCGCCCGCGAAGGGCGCGAGCATGGCGCGCAGCGCCTCGTCCAGCCCCGCGCGCTGCGCCGGCGTGGGGGGCGCGCCGAAGGCGGCCGGCCACCACCAGTCGAGCACAGTGGCCGCTGTCGCGCGCGCCATGGCGGCGGCGTCCCAGGCCGGCAGCCCGGGCGGCGGCGGGGCTTCATGCAATGCGGCCAGGGTCGCTACCGCTTCGCCATAGACCGCCTCCGCCGCCGCCCCGCCATCGAGCAGGGCGGCATGCGTCGCGTCGCCGAAATCCTCGATCAGCAGCAACCCCGCCGCCGCATCCTCGGCGATGATGCGCGGGGCGGAGAGGCCCATGCCCGCGATGTGCCGCGCCACCGCCAGGAAGGGTGCGACCGGCTCGGGGCTTTCCATCAGCATCGCAGGCTCCGGCCCGCCCAGCAGCCGCGTGTAGCGCCGGGGGCTGGCATCGCCGGCCAGCGGCGCGCGCGTCGCACCCGCATAGCCATGGGCGCCGAGGAAGGCGTCCCTCACGCGAGCCGCGCCTCATCCCAGCCGGCCAGCGCCGCGCAGCGCGCATCCTCGCTGGCCCCATAGCCCATGGAGATCCGCAGCGCGCCCGCGGGTGCCAGCGCCCCCAGCCGGTCCGGCCATTCCACGATCACGATGCCGTCGCGCGCCTCATCCCAGCCGAGTTCGACGACCTCCCCCGGCCCGGACAGGCGATAGAGGTCGAAGTGATGCGCAGCACCTCCGCCGGGCAGCTTGTAGCTCTGCACCAGGGTGAAGGTCGGGCTGGGCACCTCCAGCACAGGGTCGTGGGACAGCGCGCGGAGCAAGGCACGGGCGAGCGCGGATTTTCCCGCACCCAGCGGCCCGTCCAGCAGCACCGCGTCGCCAGGCGCAAGGCCGCGCGCAATCCGCGCCGCCAGCGCCTCCGTCGCGTCGAGGTTGACCAACTGCAATCGCACCCCAGGCTTTGCTCCCTGTCACGGGTCCTCTATCACACCCCCGCGCCACCAGAGACAATCGAGCAAGACATCCCGCCGGATATTGCTCCAAGGGAGCACCATGGCCCAGACCCTCGTCACCGATGTCGCCATCATCGGCGCTGGCCCCGCCGGCCTCTTCGCCGTGTTCGAATGCGGCATGCTGAAGATGCGCTGCGTCGTCATCGACACGCTCGAGGCCATCGGCGGGCAATGCAGCGCGCTGTACCCGGAAAAGCCCATCTTCGACATCCCCGCGCATCCGCGGATCGAGGCCGGGACGCTGATCCACCAGCTCGAAGCCCAGGCCGCGCCGTTCTCTCCCACTTACCTCCTGGGCCGCCGGGTCGAGGGGCTGCGCGCGGCGGGCGACGACTTCACCCTCACCACCTCGGCCGGGGACACGGTGACGGCGCGCGCGGTGATCATCGCCGCCGGCGCCGGCGCCTTCGGGCCGAACCGGCCGCCGCTGGATAACCTCGCCACCTACGAGGCCTCGGGCGGGGTGCGCTACATGGTGGCGCGCCGCGCCGACTTTGCCGGCAAGCGCGTGGTCATCGCGGGCGGCGGCGACAGCGCGGTGGATTGGGCGCTGAGCCTCAAGGACATCGCCGAGCGGGTCACCGTTGTGCACCGGCGCGACAAGTTCCGCGCAAGCCCCGAGACGTCGGATCAACTGCACGCCGCCGCCGCGCGGGGCGAGATCGAGCTGGCCATTCCCTACCAGTTGCACGGCCTTGAAGGTGACGGGCAACGCCTGACGGGCGTGGTGCTCGCCACGCTCAAGGGCGAGGAGCGCCTGGTCGAGGCCGACCATCTGCTTGCCTTCTTCGGCCTGTCGATGGAGTTGGGCCCGATCGCGGAATGGGGCCTCGCGCTGGAACGCCACCATCTGTCCATCACGCCCGCCACCTGCGAGACGAGCATCCCGGGCATCTTCGCGGTCGGCGACATCGCGACCTATCCGGGCAAGCTCAAGCTGATCCTGCAGGGGTTTTCGGAAGCCGCGATGGCCGCGCACGCGATCCATCCGCGGGTGTTCCCCGGCCAGGCGCTGCATTTC
>JBKJNV010000404.1:0-6446 GCA_046593435.1 Roseomonas sp. | reverse complement strand
GTGATCGAGGATGAACCGATCATCGCCATGGATGTGCAGCGGCTGGTCGAGGCCTGCGGCCATCGCGTGGTCGGCGTCGCGTCGAGCGAGGCAGAGGCCGTGCGGATCGCCGCCGCGCATCCGCCGGGGCTGATCCTGGCCGACATCAACCTCGGCCGCGGGGGCGATGGTAGCGTCGCCGTTGCGCGGATCATGGAGACGCTGAAGGTTCCGGTTATCTTCGTGACCGCCTACCCAGAGCGCCTGCTCACCGCCGAGGGCATCGAGCCCGCCTACATCATCAGCAAGCCCTTCGAGCCGCTGGCCCTTGCGATCGCGACCTACCAGGCAGTGACGGCGGGCCGCTCGCCGCTCACCTGACGGGCCGGCCTAGCGCCGCCGTTCCACCGCACTTTCGTGCCAGCGCCGCAGCAACAGATGCGAGAGCAGCGACAGCCCCAGGAACAGCATGATGCCGGCACCGGACACCAGCACGAGCGCGGCGAACATGCGCGGGATCTGCAGCTGGTAGCCGGATTCAAGAATGCGATAGGCAAGGCCCGAGGCACTCCCGCCCGTGCCCGCCACGAACTCCGCGACAATGGCGCCGATCAGCGCGAGGCCACCGGAGATGCGCAGCCCGGCCAGAAAATAGGGCATCGCCGTGGGCAGTCGCAGCCGCCACAGCACCTGCCAGCGATTGGCGCGATACAGGCGGAACAGATCCTCAAGGTTGCGGTCGCAGGAATTGAGCCCGAGCGTGGTGTTCGACAGCACCGGAAAGAAAGCCACGATCCAGGCGCAGATCAGCAGGGCAACGCGGATATCATCCACCCAGATGATGATCAGCGGCGCGATCGCGACAATGGGCGTGACCTGGAGGATGACGGCATAAGGGTAGAGCGAAAGCTCGATGACGCGCGACTGCGCAAACAGCACCGCC
The DNA here is from genome assembly GCA_046593435.1 of Roseomonas sp. GTDB lineage: Bacteria > Pseudomonadota > Alphaproteobacteria > Acetobacterales > Acetobacteraceae > Plastoroseomonas. Next base: position 5,524 of record JBKJNV010000404.1, on the reverse strand, counting down.
AGCACCAGCCCCAGCGCGGCCGCCATGAACAGCGCGGCGAAGGTGATCTGCAGCGTCACCCATAGCGAGACGCTCAGCGAAGCCCAATCCGCCGCCAGGGCGCGCCCGATCGCGAGCGGGCCGGGCAGGATGTAGTGCGGGATCTCGCGCAGCCGCACCATCGCTTCCCACGCGCCGAGGAAGATCACCCCCAGCACCGCGGGTGCGAGCAGCCGCAGCCACATGCTCGGCGCGAGGCCAAGCACCGTGCGCTCGCGGGGTTCGGCGAGTGCCGCCGCCTCGGCCCGTTCGGAGGCGGAGATGCGGTTCACGCCGCCATCGCCGCGCCGAGCCGGTCGGCGACCGCGCGGCAATGCGCCGCATATTCGGCGGAGGTGCGATAGACCTCGCCGCGCGGATAGCCGGCATCGACCGCGATCTCGGCCGCGACGCGCCCCGGGCGTGCGGCCATCACCACGATGCGCTGGGCCAGGTAGACGCTCTCGAAGGTGGAATGCGTGACGAAGATGGCGGTGAAGCGCTCGCGCTCCCACAGGGCGAGCAGGTCATTGTTCAGCCGGTGGCGGGTGATCTCATCGAGTGCTGCGAAGGGCTCATCCATCAGCAGCAGCCCGGGCTTGGTCACCAGCGCGCGGGCGATGGAGACGCGCATCTTCATCCCCCCCGACAGGGCCCGCGGATAGGCACGCTCGAAGCCCGCAAGCCCCACCTGCCCGAGCGCGATGACCGCGCGCGCCTCAGCCTCCGCCGCCGCCACGCCAGCGAGGCGCAGCGGCAGCGCGACATTGGCGGCCGCACTCGCCCAGGGCATCAGCGTGGGTTCCTGGAAGACGAAGCCGATGTCGCGCCCCGATGTGCCGCGCGGCCAGGCAATGCTGCCCGCCGTCGCCGTATCCAGCCCCGCAATCATCCGCAGCAGCGTGGACTTCCCGCACCCCGACGGGCCGAGCAGTGCGAGGAACTCACCCTGCGCAATGGTGAGGTCCACGCCCTGGACCGCAACCGTGCCCGTCGCATAGCGCTTGCCGACCCTGCGCAGCGTGACGAGCGCATCCCCGCGCCGCGCCGGGCTCGGCGTGTTGTTCAAGCGAGGCCGACGCGCTGATTGACGAAGCGCGTGGTGTAGCCCCGGCGGATATCGAGCCCCTGCGGATACAGACCCGCCGTCACCATGCCCGCATAGAAGCTGGCCCAGCGCGTATCGGTCATGGCACCAATGCCAAGCGTATTCGCGTCGCCGCTTTTGATGATGCCCTGCTCATTCATCATCCGCGTCGCATAGGCGATGCGCGCGTCATCCATCTCGGGGTTGTCGGCCTTGATGCGGGCATTCGCAGCGCCCGTATCCTGGCCGGCGATGTATTGCGCCCAGCCCTCGATGGTGGCGTTGACGAAGCGCTGCACCAGATCCGCCCGCTCATTCACCATGCGCTGGGAAACGTCGATGGTCTGCTGATAATTCTCGTAGCCGGCATCGGCGATGAGGAAGACGCGCGGCCGCGCACCCGCCTGCTGCGCGGCGAAGGGCTCCGAGGTAACAAAACCCTGTTGGATGGCGTTGCGATCGGCCATGAATGGCCCGAGGTTGAAGGTGTAGGGGCGGATCTGTTCATCGGTGAAGCCGAACCGGGTACGCAGGAAGGGCCAGTAGGTCACCCGCCCGCCGGCGCCGATCAGCATGGGCTTGCCGCGCATATCCTCGAAGCTGTTGATGCCGTTGCCCTCATGCGTCATCAGCACCTGCGGGTCCTTCTGCATGGTGGCCGCGACGGTCAGGAAGGGCAGGTTTTCGCGCACGTAGTTCAGCGCCTGGAAGCCGTTGGACATGATGAAGTCCACCCTTCCAGCGAGCAGCAGCTGCACCGGGTTTTGCTGCGGCCCGCCCATGCGCAGATCACATTCGATACCGTGGCGGCGGAAGATGCCGGCGGTGACTGCCTGGTAGTGCCCGCCATGCTCGGCCTGGGCGCGCCAGTTGGTCTGGAAGCTCACCCGGTCCAGCGATTGCGCGACCGGCACGCGGGCGCCGGGGATGGCCGCCAGCACCAGCCCGGCACCACCGCCGAGCAGTGCGCGTCTTTCGAACCTGTAGCGAGTGCGCATTGCAATCCCCCTGATGTTGGTCAAGCCTATCGATCTGGCCGCATCACGCGGTGCGGCAAGGGCCGGGGGTGCCGGCTCCGTGATCATCCTGGCATGGCGATGCGGCCGCGCCCACCATGTTCATGCAGGTCAGGCGCCAACCAGGCCGCGGCCGGGAATGGCGGCCAGCAGGCTGCGCGTATAGGGATGCGCGGGGTCCGCGAAGACAGCCCCCACCCTGCCCTGCTCGACCACCACGCCGCGCTGCATCACCGCCACCTCATCGCAGATCTGGGCCGCCACGCGCAAATCATGGGTGATGAACAGGATGGACAGGCCAAGCCGCGCTTGCAGGTCGCGCAGCAAGGCCAAGACCTGCGCCTGCACGCTGACATCGAGCGCACTCACCGGCTCATCGGCCACCAACACGCGCGGCTTCATCGCAAGCGCGCGGGCGATGCCGATGCGCTGGCGCTGGCCGCCGGAGAACTCATGCGGGAAGCGCGACACTGCCTCCTCATCCAGGCCCACCAGCGCGAACAAGGCGCGCGCTTCCGCCATCGCCTGCGCCCCCGGGGTGCCCAGCGCCATGGGCCCCTGCGCGACCTGTGCACCCACGCGCCGGCGCGGGTTGAGCGAGGCGTAGGGGTCCTGGAACACCATCTGCACCAGCCGCGCCGCCGCGCGCCGGCCCTTGGGCATGGGCGCGCCCGCGATGCGGATGACACCGGCATCGGCCCGCAGCATGCCCGCGACGCAGCGCGCAAGCGTGGACTTGCCCGACCCGCTCTCGCCCACCACGCCCAAGGTGCTGCCCGCGCGCAGCGTGAGCGAGACGGCGTCCAGTGCGCGCACCGGCTGTCGCCGCCGCAGCATGCCGCGTGCGCCATAGGTCTTCACCAGCGCCTCGGTCTCCAGCACCCGCTCCTCGCTCAGGGGGCGCGGCGGGGGTGCGACCAGTGCTGGCACGGCGGCAAGCAGGGCTTGGGTATAGGCGTGTTGGGGCGCGCGCAGCACATCGGCAGCCTTGCCCTGTTCGACGATGACGCCGCGCTGCATGACCGCGACGCGATCGGCGATCTCGGCCACCACGCCGAAATCATGGGTGATGAACAGCACCGCGGTGCCGCGTCGCGCCTGCATCGCGCGGATCAGCGCCAAAACCTGCGCCTGGGTGGTGACGTCGAGCGCGGTTGTCGGCTCGTCGCAGATCAACACCTCCGGCTCCAGCGCGAGCGCCATCGCGATCATCACCCGCTGGCGCTGGCCACCGGACAGCTCATGCGGATAGGCCCGCAGCGCACCGGGCGGGTCGGGGATGCCCACCTCCTCCAGCGCGCGCAGGCTACGCGCGGCGATCTCGGCACGGCTGTAATCCGTGTGTACGCGCCACATCTCGGCGATCTGGGCGCCGACGCGCATCAGCGGGTTGAGCGCGGTCATCGGCTCCTGGAAGACCATGCCGATGCGGCGGCCGCGCAAGGCGCGCCAGGCATCGCCGCGCAGCACCGACCCACCCAGGGCGATCTCGCCCGCGGTAACCGCGAGCCCCGGCGCCAGAAGGCCCATGATGGCCGAGGCCGTGACGGATTTGCCGGACCCGCTTTCACCGACCACGCACAGGATTTCACCGGCCGAGAGGTCAAAGGAGACTGCATCGAGCGCGAGCGCGCGATCGGCGGATGGCGGCAGTGCGACGGTCAGGCCAGCGACACGCAAGAGAGGTGCCGCCGTCACCGCAAGGCAAGACGCGGGTTGAGCGCATCATTGAGGCCCTGCCCCACCAGGGAGACGCCCAGGATCGACAGCAGGATCGCCACACCTGGGATGGCCGAGACATACCATTCGCTGCGCAGCACCGTCCGCCCCAGACCGATCAGGTTCCCCCAGGACGGCACGTTCGGGTCCGAGAGCTGGAGGAAGGCGAGCGCGCTTTCCAGCAGGATGGCCACGGCCATCACCACGGATGCATAGACGATCACGGGCGGCAGCGCGTTGGGCAGCACCTCGCGCAGGATCAGGTGCGCGTCTGACAACCCCTGCGCGCGCCCTGCGGCCACATAATCCCGCTCGCGCAGGGTCAGGAACTCGGCCCGCGTCAGGCGTGCAACCGGCGGCCAGGCGACCACGCCGATCGCGATCACCACGGTCCGTAGGTCGGACCCGAAGACGGCGACCAGCACCAGCAACAACAAAAAGTTCGGCAGGGTCTGGAATGCCTCCGTCACGCGCATCAGCACCGTGTCCACCATCCCGCCATAGAAGCCAGCCAGCGCGCCGAAGACGATGCCGATCACCACCGCGATCACGGTCGCGACGCTGCCGATCAGCAGCGAAATGCGCGCGCCATGGAATAGCTGCGCGGCGATATCCCGCCCCGAAGGGTCCGTCCCCAGCCAGAAGCGCGGATTGGCGCCGGGCCATTGCAAGGGCCGCCCCGCAAGACCCAGCGGGTCGCCAGGGAAGACCAGGGGCGCGCTGAGCGCCATCAGCACCACCGCGCCCACCAGCACGGCGCCGACCATCGCAATCGGATTGCGCACGAAGGCGCGCAGCGCCCGCATCAGCCGGTGATCCGCGGATCGAGCCGCGCATAGAGCAGGTCCACGATGAAATTCACCGCGATCACCAGCAGGGCGGAGACGAAGACAATGCCCAGCAGCGTGTTGAGATCCCGCTGGACCACGCTCTCATAGGCAAGGCGCCCCAGGCCCGGCAGCGTGAACACGCTCTCCACCACCACCGAACCGCCCAGCATGGTGCCGGCCTGCAACCCGATCAGCGTGACCATCGGCAGCAGCGCATTGCGCAGCACGTGGCGGGCGACGATGCGCGTCTCGGACAGGCCCTTGGCGCGCGCGGTGCGGACGAAGTCCATCCCCTGCACTTCCAGCATCGACGCGCGCATGATGCGCAGCGCGATGGCCAGGAAGATCAGCGCGAGCGTGAGGACCGGCAGCACCAGGTAGGTCGCCGTGTCCCACACCCGCGCCCAGCCGGTGAAGCCCATGGCCACATCGCCGAAGCCGCCGGCCGGCAGCCATTGCAAATAGACGCTGAACACCACGATCGCCATCAGCCCGAACCAGAAGGACGGCGTGGCGTAGAAGATCAGCCCGAGCGTGGAAATCAGCGTATCCGGCCAGCGGTTCACTCGCCGTGCGGCGATCACGCCCAGCGTCATGCCGAAGGTAAAGGCGAACAACAGCGCGGCCGTCATCAGCAGCAGGGTCGCGGGCAGGCGTTCGAGGATCACGCTCGCGACCGGCTTGCCGTAGATGGCCGAGAAGCCAAGGTCCAGCGTCAACAGTCGCCACAGATAGGCGCCAAGCCGCGCCGTCACGGAGAGATCAAGCCCATAGAAGCGGCGCAGATCGGCGGCGATGGCGGCGTCGCCGCCGCCCATCTGCGCCATCAGCGCATCCACAGTGTCACCGGGGGC
>JBKJNV010000646.1:0-2736 GCA_046593435.1 Roseomonas sp. | reverse complement strand
GTGGCGGCGGCGGCGAGCGCCATCTCGGCAATGGCGGCCGCGGGCAGCACCGCCTCGCTCAGTAGCCGGTGGTCGGCCAGCCAGGCATCCTGCTCGGTATCCAGCATGCGCTGCCATTGGCCGGGTGCCGCGAGGTCCCCCAGCAGCGGGTGGTCGCGCTGCGGGCGCGCGAGGCGGGCGCTTTCGACGGTGACGGGGTAGCTGGTCGCACGGCGGGCAAAGGGGGTTGGCGGCAGGGCACGATGGGCCGTCGCGCCCGTGAAGCAGCGCGCCGCGCGGGGGTCCGCGCCCAGTGCCGTCGCACGATCCGCGATGGCGCCGAAGGGATCGCGCGCAGGGTCGCGGCGCGCCAGGCTGGGCAGCGTGGCGGTGCCTTCCGCCGCGGCGCGCGCAGAATCCCGGATGTAGGATTGCAGCACCGGGTTGGGGCCGATCTCGATGAACAGCCGCGCACCAGCGCGCGTGGCCGAGGCGATGGCAGCGTCGAAGCGCACCGGTTCGCGCAGGTTGCGCCACCAGTATTCGGCATCGAGCGCATCACCGGCGATGATCGCGCCGGTGACGGTGGAGATGAGCGGCACCCGGGCCGGGCATGGCGCGATGGTCGCGAGATCTGCGCACAGCCCGACCTCGACCGCGTCCATCGCAGCGGCATGGAAGGCGTAGTCGAGATCGAGCACGATGCAATGCGCGCGTGCCTCGCCCGCGGCCGCAGCAAGCCGCGCGATGGAGGGTGCGGGGCCCGCGATCGTGAGTGCATCCGGCGCGTTGAAGGCCGCGATCTCCAGCCCCGGCCCGCAGGCCTCGAGCAACGGAAGTGCTGCCTCCGCCGACAGGGCCAGCGCCGCCATGCGGCCGATGCCGCGCCGCGCATGCTGGTGCCGGCTGCGCGTGGCGACCAGCATCGCGGCCTGGTCCAGCGTGAGCGCGCCGGCAGCGCAGGCGGCCGCAACCTCGCCGACGGAATGGCCGAGTACGAGCGCGGGGGTGATGCCGTGGGCCGCCAGTGCGGCGACGATGCCGTGCTGGATGGCAAACAACAGCGGCTGAGAGCGGTCCGTCGCGGCCAGGTCCGCGTTGGTGACGCCGGCGCGCAGCACGGCCATGGCGGACCAGCCGAGATGCGGGGCCAGTGCGGCGTCGGCCTCAGCCACCGCGCGGCGGAAGATGGCGTTGTTGCGCAGCGTGTCGCGCGCCATGCCGGCGTATTGCGCCCCATTGCCGGCGACGACGAAGGCGAGGCTGCCGCGCGTGGCGGTGCCTTCCGCAATGCCCTCGGCGCGGCCGTCGCGCAGCCAGGTGGCAAGGCGCTCGGGCATGTCCGCGCCGCGCAGCACCAGGCGATGGGGGAGCAATGGCCGGTGGCGGGCGACCGCGCGGGCCAGCGCGGCGGCGTCGGGTGTGCAGGCGCGCGTGGCGACATCGGGTGCGCGGTCCAACGTGGCGGGATCGGACGCGCGGGCCAACGCGGCGGGATCGGGTCTGCTGGCGAGCGTGGCGGCATCGGGTGTGCGCGCCGGCGCGACATTCGACAGACCATACCGCAGCGCCGTGGCCCAGGCGGCGGCGAGTGGCTTCAGCCCTTCCGCGCTGCGCGCCGAGAGGATCAGCGGCGGGGCGCCCCTCCCTGTGCCGGCCACCCGCCGCGCCACCGGGGCTGCGCCGAGGAAGGCCGTCGCGTTGGTGCCGCCGAAGCCGAAGCTGTTCACCCCGATCACCGCGTCCGGCGCGTCGCCCAGGGGTGTCGCGGTGGACGCCACGGCGAGGTTCAGTGCGGCAAACGCGATCTCCGGGTTGAGGGTCGCGCAATGCAGCGTCGCGGGCAGCTGGCGGGTCTCCAGCGCCAGCATGGCCTTGAGCAGCCCCGCCATGCCGGACCCCGCCTCCAGGTGGCCGAGGTTCGACTTCACCGACCCGATCGGCAACGGCGCTGCACGCTGGACGCCAATGACGCGGCCGATGGCCTGCGCCTCGGCGGGGTCACCCACGCGCGTGCCGGTGCCATGCGCCTCGAAGGCCACCACACGGTCTGGCGCAATCCCTGCCCGTCCCATGACGCGGCTGAGCAGCGCCATCTGCGCGGCAGGGTTGGGCAGCGACAGCCCGATGGTCCGCCCGGCCGCATTCACCCCGGTGCCCAGGATGGTGGCGCGCACCGCATCACCATCGGCCAACGCATCCCGCAGGCGCTTGATGATGATCACGCCGGCGCCTTCTGCGCGCACATAGCCGTCCGCCTCGGCGGCGAAGGCGCGGCAGCGCCCGCTCGGCGAGAGCATGCCCGCGCGCGAAAAGCCGATGAAGGCATAGGGGCTGAGCAGCAGGTTGACGCCACCCACCAGCGCCGCCTCAAGCCCCGGATCGGCCGCGAGCGCATTCGCCGCGGCATCGAGTGCGACGAGCGAGGACGAGCAGGCCGTGTCCAGCATCGCGGCCGGGCCGCGCAGGTCGAAGACATGGCCGATGCGATTGGCCAGGATGGCCATCGCGCTGCCGGTCATGTGGAAGCGGTCGGCGGCCGCGGGATCCTCCAGGCGCAACTCCGCATGGTCGTGCGAGGAGGCGCCGATGAACACGCCGATGGAGTGCCCCGCCAGGCGATCCACCGGCCACCCGGCATCCTCGAAGGCGTGGTGTGCGACTTCGAGCAGCAGGCGCTGCTGCGGGTCCATTTCCTCCGCCTCGCGCGGCGACAGGCCGAAGGCGGCGGCGTCGAAGCCCAGCACGTCGCCGATG
>JBKJNV010000584.1:0-2986 GCA_046593435.1 Roseomonas sp. | reverse complement strand
CGAGCGCGCCCATGCGGAAACCGCAGTAATCCATCGATGCGAGGAGCCGCCCGCGGCCGATCTCGACGGCCGCCTCGATGGTCCCGTTATTGCCAACAACCAGCGCCCTGCGCCCAGTGGCATCGAGCGCATCGAGCGCGCCCAGGGCCATCAGGTCATTGCTGCAGATCACGGCGTCGATGCACGCATGCATTGCCAACAGCCCCGCCATGGCATCGCGCCCCGCCGAGCGCAGATACCGACCCGGCGCGGTGCCGAGCAGGCGCATGCCCGGTGCTGCCGCCAGCGCCGCCCTGAAGCCGATCCCGCGGTCGCGGCTCGTCGGCGCCGTGTCCGGCCCCTCGATCAGCACCACCGTGCCGGCGCGACCCAGCGCAGCGATCGCCACGCCCGCGATCCGGCGCCCCATGGCGATGTCATCGGCACCGATGAAGGACACGAAACCGCCCGGCATGCGGTTCACGAAGCCGATCAGGGGTATTCCCGCGTCCGCCGCCTCGGCCACGGGCTCCACCAACAGCCGGTCATCGGCTGGCGCGAATAGAATGGCAGACGGCCGTTCCGCGACCACGGCACGCAGCAGCCTCGCCTGCGCGACCGGGTCGTCAGGCGTATGGGGGACGTGGCGGCTGGTCTCGGCGCCAGCCGCGCGCGCGGCACGCTCCGCACCATGGAGAAAGGCGCGGTAGTTCGGGTTCTCGTCGTTCTTGGTGAAGACAGCGATCCGCTGGGTCATGCGCGGGGGTCCTGTGGACCGCAGGAAAAGGCTCCCGCAATCCCGTGAAGGTGACAGCCCGTTCCCGGGGTGGTCGAGCGCCTGGCCACAAGGCAGGGCGACCCGGCGCAGACCCGACACTGCGGGCGATGCCAAATGTTCACTGGGCCTCGTGCTTCAATCCAGCCGGACGTCCGCACGTCGGATCATGTCGCCCCAGCGCTGGCGCTCGGCGATGATCAGTGCGCCGAACTGCTCGGGCGTGCCCGGCGCGGCCTCAGCACCTTCGGCCGCGAGCCGTGGGCGCAGCCGGTCGCCACGAAGGCTCCGCGAGCTCTCGGCATTCAGTCGTGCGACGATCTCCGGCGGCATCCCGCTTGGCCCCACAAGCCCGTACCACTGCGTCGCATCGAAGCCCACGACACCTTGTTCCGCGATGGTCGGGATATCCGGCGCACTCGACAGCCGTGTCAGCGCCGAGATGCCGAGTGCGCGCAGCAGCCCGGCCCGCACGGGGGGAAGCGCGGGCGGCCCGCCGGTCATGGTCAGGTCGATGGTGCCGGCGATGAGATCGTTCATCATCGGCCCCGTGCCGCGATAGGGGATGTGCTCGAACTCCGTCCCGGTCGCCAATCCGAAGGCGACCATGGCGATATGCGCGGCCGATCCATTCCCGCCCGAGCCGAAGGACAGCGCGCGCGGCCGTGCCTTGGCCAGCGCGATAAGCTCCTGGACATTGCCCGCCGCCACCTTGCGTGGGTTGACCACCAACACGTTGGGCACGATCGCGGCGAGCACGATCGGCGTGAAGGACGTGACAGTGTCGAAGGTGAGGTTCCGGTAGAGCGAGGGGTTCACCGCAAGCGTGCCGATATGCCCCATCATGAGCGTGTGGCCGTCGGGTGCTGCGCGGGCAACGATGTCGGAGCCGAGCGTGCCGCCGGCGCCGCCGCGATTCTCAACGACGAAGGGCTGGCCGAACGCCTCCTGCAATTCGGCCGAGAGGGCACGGGCCAGGATGTCCGTCGTGCCGCCCGGGGTGAAGGGCACGACGACGCGGACCGGCCGGTCAGGCCATCGGGACTGCGCGCGCGCCACGGAAGGCGCCGCGAGCACGGCCGCGCCGGACAACAGAAGCAAAGCGCGTCGTGGCGGATGCAAGGCGTTCATGGCTGGGCTTCTCCTGGTCACGCTTGGCGACCCCTGGCATCTGCGGCGTTGCCGAACAGTAGCCGATCAGCCGACAGCGTGCCGCCACCCTTCAACGTGACCAAAAGCAGCACCGCCGTCCACATGGCTGCGAACTCCCACCCACCGCGATTCCAGGCAAACCCGACGGGCCAGAGCACCCAGAAGGTGATGAAGGCGAGATGCACCGTAGCAAGGCCGGCGGCAAAGCGCGTCAGCAGCCCGACCGCGATGAGCGCGCCGCCCACCGTCTCGAGCGAGACGACAAGCCAGGCGAGCGGCAACGCCGGCTCGATCCCGCGCCGCCCCAACCCGTTCGCGGCAAACGTCTCGACGCCGGCCATCCATTTCGGCCAGCCATGCGCGACCAGGAAGGAGCCGCAGACAACGCGCAGGAGCGCGTATCCCAGGAGGTCGCCGAGCGCGGAGAGTCGCGCCGCGATAAGGGAAAGGATCGCCGGCATCACTGCACCCTGATGTTGCGGGCGCGCACGAAGTCGCGCCACTTGTTGCTCTCGCTCTGGAAGTAGCCGGGCCATGCCTCGACCGACCCAGCCTCCACCGTCACCGCCATGGATTGCCAGCGTGCCTGCATGTCCGGCGCACGCAGGGCCGCGACGGCGGCGGTGTTGATCCGACGCAGCAGCGGCTGCGGCATCCCGGCCGGCGCCAGCAGCCCGACATGCTCCACAACCTCGAAGCCCGGATAGCCGAGTTCCTCGAAGGTCGGGACATCCGGTGCGAAGGGGCTGCGCGTGCGCGTCGTCGCCGCGAGGGCACGCAGCGCACCGGACTGCATCTGCGGCATGGCGGCCGCCGCCGGCATCGCCAGCATGCCGGTCTCGCCCGACAGCACGGCCTGCAACGCCGGCCCGCCGCCGCGATAGGCGACATCCTGGATGTCGACATTCGCCATCTGCTTCATCATCTCGATGGCGAGCTGCGAGGTGGCGCCGACGCCCGAGATGGCGTGCGTCATCCGGTGGTTCGGCTGCCGTGCGGCGGCGAGGTAGTCCTGCAGCGTGCGGAACGGCGAATCCCCGCGCACGAGGATGAACAGCGGCGAGGAGACCATCAGGCTGA
>JBKJNV010000582.1:0-5996 GCA_046593435.1 Roseomonas sp. | reverse complement strand
CGCAACGCTGCGCCGCGCGACCGGCGCGTCGCGGCTTGCTTTTGACCTGCTGCGCGAGGCGGCGGCGCAGTTCCCCGATCAGGCTGGGCGGCTGCGCCCCGACATCGCCGGCAGCTTCGCCGAAGCCATCCTGCAGGAACCACCGGTTGCCGCGATCACGCTGTTCGAGCTGCACCGTGACCTGCTGCCGCCTGGTGCGGAGGGGGCGGAGACACTGGCGCAGCTGGCCGAGCGCCTTGTCGCGATGGAATTGCCCGAACGCGCCATCGTGCTGCTGCAGGAGGCGGCCGACCGCGCCTCGACGCGTGAAGGTCGTGCCCAGCATGGCGCCCGCATCGCGGCGTTGCGCCTGGCCGAACGGGACCCCGCCGCGGCGCTGGCTGCACTGGACGCGACTGCACTGCCAGAGCTGCCCGTGCCGCTGCAGACGGATCGTGCCCTGCTGCGCGCGCGCGCCCTGGCCGCGACGCAGGACCGCCCCGCGGCCGAGGCGCTCCTGTTGGGCCTTGGCGCTGGAGGCCGCGCGACACTTGCCGGCATCCGCGCCGATGCGCGGGATTGGGCCGGCGCGGCTGCTGCACTGGGCGAGCACTTGGCCGTGCCGCTGGCGACGGGTGATGCCGCGCTGACGCCCGCTTTGCGGCGTGAGATCGCGCGGCTTGCAGCCTTCCATGCACTGGCCGGAGACACCGCGCCGCTGGCGTCCCTCGCCGCGCAGGTTGTCGGCCGGATGGGTGAGGGGCCCGTCGCGGACGTCTTCGCCCTGCTCGTCTCGGACCCGCTGCGCGGGAGTGCGGATGTGCCGCGCCTGGCGCGTGAGCTGAACCTTTTCCGCGCCCTGCCGGCACAGCTTTCGTCGCAGGGATTGTTCTGAACAGTCACCGTGACCGGGGAGTTTCCCGCTGCCCCCGGGGGGTGACAAGCGGAGTGACGCGCCGCCCCAAGGGGGTAGCCGCAGAAATTTCGGTCACATCATGGGAATTTCTCTTGCGATACAGCGCCGCTTGGCCCATATGCGCGGCCCGTTGACCTCTATCTTGTGTTGGTCATCTGCTGGCTGGAAGGAGCCCAAATTATGGAAGCTCTCGTCCAACTGGGGATGGTCTCGGACGCGCCGAGCGAAGCCCAGAGTGATGAGTCCCGCTCGGAGGAGGCGAAGGATTACTTCGTCGTCCGCGATGGTGTGCGCTATGCGGGCACGCATTTGATCATCGATTTGTGGGGTGCCACGAATCTGGGCGATCCCGATCATATCGACGCCGTGCTGCGCGAGGCGGCGATCGCCACCGGTGCGACCATCCTGCATGGCCACTTCCACCATTTTTCACCCAATGGCGGCGTCTCGGGCGTGCTGGTATTGGCGGAAAGCCATGTCTCGATCCACACCTGGCCGGAGCGCGACTATGCCGCGCTGGATATTTTTGTGTGCGGCGACTGCAATCCGTACAAGGCGCTCACGGCGCTCAAGCGCGGCTTCCTGCCTGAGCGCGTGCAGCTTGCCGAGCACAAGCGCGGCCTGATCGGCTAGCGCTCTTCGAAGCCAAAAGCAAAAGAATGGGGTCCGGGGAAATTCCTTTCCCCGGCCTTTTTCTTGTGAGGTGCCATGACGGATTTATGGGTGAATGAGGGCCTGTACCCCGCCTGGGGCCAGCGCTTCCGCGTCGTACGCGAGCTCGCCCGGGTACATTCTCCGTTCCAGGACATCGTGGTGTTCGAGAGCGAATCCCATGGCCGTGTGATGCTGCTCGACGGCGTGGTGCAGATCACTGAGGCGGATGAGTTCGTCTACCAGGAGATGATCGTGCATGTACCGCTGCTCGCCCATGGCGATGCGGCACGGGTGCTGATCATCGGCGCCGGCGATGGCGGCGTGCTGAAGCGGGTCTTGCAGCATCGGAATGTCGTGAAGGCCGTCATGGTGGAGATCGATGGCGAGGTGATCCGCCTCGCGCGCGAATTCCTTCCCGCGATCGGCGGTGGGGCCTGGGATGACCCGCGCGCCGAGGTGATCGTGGGTGACGGCATCGATTATGTGCAGCGTGCCAGTGAGGCGAGCTTCGATGTGGTGATCGTCGACAGCACGGACCCGATCGGCGTTGGCGAAGTGCTGTTCACCGATGATTTCTATGCCAATTGCGCGCGAATCCTGTCGCCCAGCGGCGTGCTGGTCAATCAGTGCGGCGTTCCGTTCATGCAGGCGGAGGAGCTGCGCGAGACAAGCCTGCGTCGGGCGCAATTCTTCACCGAGGTCTCGGCCTATGTGGTGGCGGTGCCGACCTATGTGGGCGGGTTCATGACGTTGGGCTGGTCGGCCAAGGCGGCTGGGATGCGCACGCTGCCGGTGGAGACGCTGCGCGCGCGGGCGGCGGCGGCCGGCGTGCTGGGGACCACGCGCTACTGGTCGCCGGAGATGCAGGCGAGCGCGTTCACGCTGCCGCCCTACATCCAGGATCAGCTTTCCGCCTAACCAGTCGCGAAACCCTGCACCAGGCTGCCGGCGAGCAGGCGCCAGCCATCCACGATCACGAAGAACACCAGCTTGAACGGGAGTGCGACGACCGAAGGCGGCAGCATCATCATGCCCAGCGACATGAGGATGGAGGCCACCACCATGTCGATGACGAGGAAGGGCAGGAAGATCAGGAATCCGATCTCGAAGGCGCGCTTGAGCTCGCTGACCATGAAGGCCGGCACCAGGGCGCGCCAGGGTGCGGCGGCGTTCGTCTCAGGCGTGGGCAGGTTGCCGAGTTCGAGGAACAGCGCGAGGTCGGCTTCACGCACATGGGTCGCCATGAAGCGGCGGAAGGGTTCGGCCGCAGCCTGAATGCCTGGCAGTTCCGCAAGGCGACCTTCGCTCATCGGCAGCAGGCCCTCGTTCCAGGATTGCTCGAAGACCGGCTGCATGACGAAGAAGGTGAGGAACAGCGCGAGGCCGATCAAAACCGGGTTTGGCGGGATGGAGGGCGCGCCGATCGCAGCGCGCAGCAGGCCGAGCACGATGACGATCCGCGCGAAGGCGGTGACCATGACCAGCAGGGACGGCGCGAGCGAGAGAAGCCCGATCAGCGCGGTGAGCTGGACGAGGCGGGAGGTGTTGCCCGGCTGGCCGGCATTCCCGCCCATGTCGATGGCGACGCTTTGTGCCAGGGCGGGCAGCGCGAGCAGCAGCAGCGCGCCCGCGACGAGCAGCATGCGCAGCATCATGGCCCAGCCTCCGGCAGCCAGCCGAGGCAGCAATCGGTGCTGCCGCCGGTCAGCAGCACCACGGCACGGCCATCGACGCGCACCAGCGTGATGCGCCGGCGCGCATCCAGGGCGACGCTCTCCTCGATGCGCAAGCGGTTGCCGCCGCCGCGGTGCGCGAGGCCCGCGAGGCGCGCGGCGCGGCCGAGCAGCAGCAGCAGCGCCACCATCGCGATGAGCGCGCCGCCGGCCCAAATCCATTGGGTCGTGTCGTAGGGCATTCCGCGGCCTCCTGCCGGCGGTTGGGGGAAGTCAGGGCGGTGGCAAGGATGCGTGCAGGTGGTCCAGTTGATCGCGCAGCGTCTGAAGCTGCGGCCGCAGGCGAGCGCCTTCGGCGAGTGGCAGCGCGAGGATGCCGGTGCAAAGCCGGCTGAATTCATCATCGAGCCCGGCGAGGTCGACCCGCCGCCCGCTGTCGATGAGCGCGGCGGTGATGCCCAGCATCATGCGTGCGCCTTCGACCATGTCCTCGACGATCAGCGCGGCATCGCTGCGCCGTGCGGCCCGTCCTTCGGTCAAGTGTGCGTCTGCAGGTTGCTCCATGACCGGAGCCAAGCACGATTCTGCTTACTGGAAGGTTGCAATGCGTGCTGTTCGGCGTGCTTGTCATTGCGCCGCGCCCCATTAACCGGATGTTCCGCATTCGCGTGTGATGCATGGCGCATGGACGTGACCTGCACCGGCCCCATCGCCCTTGCCGAACGCCGCCTGCATTGGCTGGATAAGCGTCAGCGTGTGCTGGCGCAGAACATGGCGAACCTCGACACGCCCGGCTATCGGCCAAGCGATCTTCGCCCTTTCGCGCAGACGCTGGCGCGCAGCCAATCCGGCATGGCTCGGACCAACGCCGCGCATGGCAGCGGCGGGCAGGGGGGCGATGTCCGTCCCGACCGCCAGCTCGTCGAACGCACGCCGGATGGCAATGGCGTGTCTGTCGAAGACCAGGCGATGAAGGTCGCCGATACCGACACCGCGCATGCGCTGGCTTTGTCGCTGCATCGCCGGTTCCTGACCATGTTCCGCACCGCCCTCGGGCGGCAGGGCTGAGGAGGCCCCACACCATGGATATCGAAAGCGCGCTGCGCATTTCCGCGGCCGGGATGAATGTGCAGGGGACGCGATTGCGGGTGGTGGCGGAGAATCTGGCCAACCGCGACAGCACCGGCCAGTCGCCGGGGGCGGATCCCTATCGGCGTCGTACCGTGACCTTCGCCAATCGGCTGGACCGCGAGATCGGAGCGAACACCGTGCGCGTGAGCCGGGTCGGGACGGCGCAGGGCGAGTTTCCGCTGCGCTTCGACCCCTCCCACCCCGCGGCCAATGCGCAGGGGTATGTGCGCACGCCCAACGTGGACAGCCTGGTGGAGACGATGGACATGCGCGAGGCACAGCGCAGCTACAGTGCCAATCTCGGCGTGCTCGAGGCATCTCGCGCCATGTTGACCCGCACCATTGAGGCGCTTCGCTGATGGCCTTGCCCTTGGTCGCGGCCGGCGTCGCCGCTGCTTATCGCAGCGCGGATGGGCTTGCCGGCACCTCCACGCCGGTCGCGGCGAATGATGGCGGCTTCGGTGCCGCGCTCACACGCGCGGTCGAGCAGACGATCCAGGCCGGGCGAACCGCAGACAGTGTCTCCTCGGCGGGCCTCACCGGGCGAGCGAGCGTGACCGACGTGGTGCTCGCCGTCAGCCGCGCCGAGCTTGCCTTGCAGACGGCGGTCGCGGTGCGCGACCGCGTCGTGGCCGCCTACCAGGACGTGATGCGCATGCCGATCTGAGCAACGCGAGGTGCCGCCCAGAGCGGCCGAGAGGTTCCAGAATGGAACAGGTGATGGTCGCCTCCCGGGAGGCGTTGTGGGTCAGCCTGCAGGTCGGCGGCCCGGCTCTGATCGCGATGCTGCTGGTGGGCCTCGCTGTTTCGGTGTTCCAGGCGTTGACGCAAATTCAGGAAGCAAGTCTGGGTTTCCTGCCCAAGCTCGGCGCGCTGGCGGCCGTATTGGTGGTGCTGGGCCCCTTCATGGCGGGCGTGTTGCGCGGTTATGCGGAGACGTTGTTCCTGACCATCGTCGCCGTGGGCGGCGCTCCATGATGCGCCGTGGAATGCGCGCTCCGATGCACGCGGCGTGCACGTGAGCGAAGCCGAACTTGTTGCGGCATTGCCGGTGCTCGCTTTCCAGGCGGCCCTCCTGTTCGCGCGCGTCGGGGCGGCGGCGATGCTGCTGCCAGGGCTGGGCGAGCAGGAAGTCTCGCCGCAAATCCGTCTTTCGCTCGGGCTTGCGATGGTGCCGCTGCTGCTGCCGGCGCTCGCACCCGTGCTGCCGGCAGCACCCGATGACGCCGCCGGGGCGGCGCGGCTCGTGCTGTTGGAAATCCTGGTTGGCATTTGGCTCGGCGGTCTCGCGCGCCTGGTGACGCTGGCTTTCGCGGTCGCCGGGCAGACGGTGGCGCTGATGCTTGGCCTCGCCACCGCGCTGGTGCCCGATGCGCAGCTTGGCGGGCAGGGCACCGCGATCAGCAGGTTGTTCGCGCTGCTGGCCATTGTGCTCGTGCTCAGCACGGGGCTGTACATGCTGCCGTTGCGCGCGCTGGCGCAGAGCTACGCGGTGCTGCCGGTCGGCGGTGCCTGGCCGGCCGGGGACGCGGCAGAGAGTTTCGCACAGGCGGCCGCGGACAGCTTCACCCTCGCGCTGCAACTGGCCGCGCCGTTCATGCTGGGGGCGATCGTGCTGAACGTCGCGCTCGGTCTGCTTTCAC
>JBKJNV010000537.1:0-4957 GCA_046593435.1 Roseomonas sp. | reverse complement strand
GCGCCGGCGCTGGTGAACCGCATCGCGGCGCTGACGAAGCAGGCGCTGGAGACGCCCGAAGTGAGAACACGCTACATCGAGAATGGCGCCACGCCCTGGCCGATCGGGCCCGAGGAGCTGGCCAGCTTCCGCGCGGCGGATGCGGCGCGTTTCGCGCCGCTGATCCGCGCATCGGGCGCGCGGGTGGACTGAGACAGGCCGAAAGTAAGATTTTCTTACCCGGTGCCTGGCGCGTAAACCCTTGTTCTGAATGCCGAAAGCTTCTGAATTTCCGCTTTTCGGCATTTCGGACAGGGTTGCGCGCAATCCCCCCCCGCTGACTGGACAAATATAGAACATCCGCCGCGCGAATCCCAGGATTTTCGCGCGCGCGGCAGTTCGGCCATGATGCGCCCCGCATCCGGGATCAGGGCATGGCTTTGGCGGTATCCGGCCTCGGCGCGGCACTCGCCGCGACGACGGCCGCGCAGGCATTGGCGACCTGGGGCGTTTTCATCCTGCCGGTCCTCGCACCCTTTGCACTGCCCGCGCTTGGCGCAGCACCACACTGGATCGGGTATCAGGTGGCCGTGATCTACATCGCGGCGGCTTGCGTTTCCTCCATCGCGGGTGGCGTGGTGGGGCGGTTCGGCCCGGCGCGGGGCAGCCAGATGGCGATGGCGGGAACGGCGGTGGGTTCGGCGCTCATCGCGTGGGGGACGCTGTGGTCGGTCGCGGTTGGTTCGGCGCTGATCGGGGCGAGCTATGGGCTGACCAACCCCGCCGCCTCGACGGTGCTGAGCCGGCTGGCGCCGCCGGCGCGCCGCAACATGGTGTTCGGCGTGAAGCAGATGGGCGTGCCGCTTGGCGCAGCGCTGGCGGGGCTTGTGCTGCCGGGGCTGGCCTTGGCGATCGGCTGGCGCGGGGCGGCGTTGGCTGTCGCGCTGGTGGTGGCGGGGGCGGCGCTGGCGCTGGGGCTGTTCCGGGGCGCCTGGGACGGCGGGCGCGATCCGCGCATGCCGCTGCGCGGTGCGGGCGGTGGGCTCAAGCTGCTGCGCGGGCGGCCGGGGCTTCTGTCCATCGCGATGATCGGGGCGCTGTTCTCGGCGGCGCAGCTGTCGCTGGGTGCCTACGCGGTGACGATGCTGGTCGAGGAATTCGCCTGGTCGCCGGTGGCGGCCGGTGCGATGGCGGCGGCGCTGCAGATTGCCGGGGCTGCGGGGCGCATCCTGTGGGCCTGGCTCGCGGACCGCACCGGATCGGGCTTTTTCGTTTTGATGCTGGTGGGGCTGATGGCCGCGGCGTGCTCGCTGCCGCTGCCCTTCGCGATCGACTGGCCAACCGCCGCGCTGGCGGTGGTGCTGTGCCTGCTGGGCCTTTGCGCGGCGGGGTGGAACGGGGTGATGCTGGCCGAGGCGACGCGCCTCGCACCGCCAGGCGCGGCCGGGCACGCGACCGGGGCGGTGCTGTCGGTGACCTTCGCCGGCGTGGTGACGGGGCCGACGCTGTTCGCGTTCGTCTTCGCCTCGGTCGGGTCCTATGCGCTGGCCTTTGCGCTGCTGGCGGGGCTGCCATTGGCGGGCGCGGTGGTGGCGTGGTGGGGGATGCGGCTGAAAAGCTGAGCGAGCGGTTTGTGTTGAGATGTAACCAAGGCGCGAAACGCCTTGATTTCGCCACGCGCGGGGCGCATTTTTATCCTGTCTGACATCGAAACGGCTCAGCACGGAGCGTCCCATGACCCGTTCGCATCGCCTTGGATTGATCGCCGGAACGGCGCTGCTGGCCCTGGCCGCTGCGGCGCCCGCGGAAGCGCAATGGCATCGCCGCGGGCATTATCATGGGCATGGCGGCGGTGTGGCCGCCGGCATCGTGGGGGGCCTCGCGCTCGGCGCCATCGTGGGCGGCCTTGCCTATCGCGCCGCGCCGCCGCCGGTCTATTACGCGCCGCCCCCGGTCTACTACGCGCCGCCTCCGGTCTATTACGCGCCGCCGCCCGCCTACTACGCGCCGCCCGCCCCGGTTTACTACGCGCCGCCCCCGCCGCGCCGCTACTACTACGCGCCCGCCCCGGTGGTGATCTACAAGCCCTATTGATCACGCTGGCGGGATGGGCGAAGCGCGGCTAGGCTGCGGGTGATCCCGTCGCGCCGCCGGACGCAACCGCGCGCGAACACCGCGCGGGACGTATCCGGGAGGCCCTGAATGATCCGCCGCATCGCCCTTCTCGCCCTCGCAGCCCTGATCGGCAGCGCGGGCTTGGCACACGCGCAATCCTACCCCAACCGGCCGATCCGCGTGATCGTTCCCTGGCCGCCCGGCCAGGCGACGGATCTTGTGGGCCGCATCATCGCGCAGCGCCTATCGGAGGTGCTGGGCCAGCCGGTGGTGGCGGAAAACCGCGCCGGCGCGGGTGGGATGATCGGCACCGATGCCGCGGCCAAGGCGGCGCCGGACGGGTACACGCTGCTCGCCGGCTCCTCGGGCCCCTACACGATCAACCCGCTGCTGCAGCGCACGCCCTATGACACGGAGCGGGATTTCGCGCCCGTCGCGCTGGTCGGCGTCTCGCCCTATGTGCTGGTCGCGAACCCGGCCTTCCCCGCCACCAACCTCGCGGAATTCGTTGCCGCCGTCCGCGCGCGGCCGGGGCACTACACCTTCGGCTCCTCAGGCAATGGTGCGACGGCGCACCTGGTCATCGAGTGGTTCAACGCGGCGCTTGGCCTGCGCGCGGAACACATCCCCTTCCAGGGCAGCGCGCCATCGCTGACCGCCGTGGTCGCGGGCCAGGTGCACTACAGCATCGAGACCCTGGCCGCGACGCAGCCGCTGATCCGCGGCAATGCACTGCGGGCCTTCGGCATCTCCTTCGCGGGCGGCACCTCGCTGGCGCCGAACATCCCGTCCATTGCGGTGCAGGGGCCGATCCCGGGCTTCGACGTCGGCGCCTGGATAGGGCTGATCGCACCGGCGGCAACGCCTCGCCCGATCCTGGACATACTGGAAGCCGCAATCATGCGCGGCATGACGTCGCCCGAAGCGCGGGAGCGGGTGGCCAGCGTGGGGCTTGAGATGGACCTGCGCGGCTCCGCAGCCTTTTCCACCTACCTGCGCGAGCAGACCACCAACTTCCGCCGCATCATCGAGACGGCGAACATCCGCCTGAACAACTAGGTCCATGCCGGACACGAGCCAGATCGCTCTCTACGTGGCCGCGGCGCTGCTGCTCGCGGTGACGCCAGGGCCGGGGTTGTTCTATGTGGCGGCGCGCACGCTGGCCGGTGGCCGCGCGGAGGGTGTGGCGTCGAGCTTCGGCACCGGGTTGGGCGGCATGGTCCATGTGCTCGCTGGCAGCTTGGGCATCGCCGCCATCGTGCTTGCGAGCGCGGAGCTGTTCACGGCGCTTAAGCTATTGGGCGCGCTCTACCTGGCCTGGCTCGGGGTCCGCACCATACAACTGGCCGGCCGGGATGGCGCGCCGGATGCGGGCGCGGCATCGGCCATCGGCGTGCGCGGGGCTTTTCGCGAAGGGGTGCTGGTCGAGGCGCTGAACCCGAAGACGGCGGCCTTTTTCCTGGCCTTCATTCCGCAATTCCTGGACCCGGCGGCGGGGAATGTCGCAATGCAGTTCGTGGTGCTGGGGTCGGTGTCGGTCGCGCTCAACACGCTCGCCGATATCGGGGTGGCCTTCGCGGCCAGCGGCATCAGGAAAGGGGCGGCAGCGCGGCCGCGCCTGATCCGCAGGCTTCGCCAGGGCGCGGGGGGCGCGATGGTCGCGCTGGGCGTGGGCCTCGCTTTGGCGAAGCGCCCAGGCGCCTGATACAAACGGTACGCGTGCTTGGGCCCAGGCCTTGCGGCCTTGCCGACGGGTGGCGCGCGTGCTCGCTTGTTGCGTCCATGCCGCAGGAGCCCCCGCATGCGCCTCGCCTGCCTCGCCGCCGCCATCGCGAGCCTCGCCTTCGCGGCTCCATCTGCGGACGCGCAGACGGCGCCGCAGCGCCCCGTGCGGATCGTGGTGCCCTTCGCCGCCGGCGGGTCGGCCGATGTGCTGGCGCGGGTGACGGCCCAGGCGCTGACGGCGCGCTGGGGACAGCAGGTGGTGATCGACAATCGCCTGGGCGCCGGCGGGCATATCGGCGCCGAGCATGTGGCGCGCAGCCCGGGCGATGGGCAGACGCTGCTGCTCGGCAGCATCGGCATTCACGCAGCCCATAGCGTGTACCGCAGCCTGCCCTATGCACCGGCGACGGACCTCACGCCTGTCACGATCCTGGCCGAGTTTCCCAACGTCATCATCGCGAACCCGTCGGTGCCGGTGCAGAATCTGCGCGAGCTGGTGGCGCTGGCCCGCGCGCGGCCGGGCGAGCTGACCTTCGGTTCCGCCGGCAACGCCACATCGACCCACATGGCCGGCGAGTTGTTCATGCTCGTCGCCGGCGTGCGCATGACGCATGTGCCCTATCGCGGGTCCTCCCAGGCGCTGAATGACCTGATGGCCGGCAACATCCAGCTGATGTTCGAGAACCTGCCCACCGTGCCGCCGGTCGCGAGCGCGGGCCGGGTGCGGGCGCTGGCAATGACCTCCGCCGCGCGCTCACCCGCGATGCCTGATGTGCCGACGGCGGCGGAGGCTGGCGTGGAGGGCTATGTCGCGACGGCCTGGTTCACCATCGCAGCACCCGCTTCCACGCCGCAGCCTTTGCTCGATCGGCTGAACGCGGACCTGCGCGCCGTGCTGGCGGACCCCGCCCTGCGCGAACGCTTCACCGCCATGGGTGCGACGCCGATCGGCGGCCCGCTGGATGAAAGCCGCGCCTTCCTGGCGTCGGAGACCGTGAAGTGGTCGCGCGTCGTGCAATCGGCGGGGATTCGTCTGGACTGATGTTTGATCCTGTCCGGCTGGAGCTGCTCTGGACGCGGCTTGTTTCCATCGTGGATGAAGCGGCCGCCGCGCTGCTGCGATCCTCCTTCTCCACCG
>JBKJNV010000524.1:0-2548 GCA_046593435.1 Roseomonas sp. | reverse complement strand
TAGGGGCGCGGGCTGCCGACCACGGCTGCACAGCTCGCGCACCGCGAGCCCGATTGGGCAAACGCCGGAAGTCCCCGGCGAGCCCAGCCGCCGCCGTGCCGAAAGCACGCCGCCGGCGTCACGGCAACGACCGGCGCATGAGCGCGCCGCAGGGCGCCAGCGGTCATTCTCCGTGACCGCGGATGCTCAGCTGGCGACGATTCCCTGCGCGCGCGCCATGGCCACCCAATGGTCGCGGAAGCCGGCGACGAACCGCGAAAACTCCTCGCCCATCGGCACCGGGGAGCGCGGGGCGGAGGCGAATTCTGCCAACCGCGCCTGCAAGCCCGGCTGGGCCGCAACGCCCGGGACCGCGGCCATGATCCGCGCCGCGATCGCAGCCGGGAGCGCACGCGGCGCGCTCAGCCCGATCCACTGCGTGTGCGTCGCGCTGCCATAGCCAAGCTCGGCGAGGCTGGGCACGTCGGGGAAGGCCGCGATGCGCGCCTCGGTCGAGGTGGACAGCATCCGCAGGGAGCCGTCGCGCAGCTGGCCGACCAGGGTGGTGATGGGCGCGTTCAGCGCGTCGATCTGCCCGGCCATCAGGTCCTGCAGGGCGGGTGCGGAGCCGCGATAGGGGATGTGGTCGTAATTGGCCGCCCCCGCAGCACTGGCGACCACCGCGCCCATGATGTGCTCGGCAGACCCCACGCCGGAGGAGCCGTAGCGGACCGGGCGCGTGCGTGCCGTCTCCAGCATCTGGGTCAGGGACCGGAAGGGAGAATTGCCCAGCACCACGGTCACGGTCGGCGCTTCGGCCAGCATCGCGAGATGGGTGAAATCGGCCACCGGATCATAGGGGATGGAGGGCAGCACGCCCTGGGCGAAGCCGAAGGGTATGGCGTGGGAGATGGCGAGCGTGAAGCCATCCGGCGCCGCCTTGGCCACGGCATCCGCGCCCAGGGTGCCGGCCGCCCCGGTGCGGTTCTCGACCACCATGGTCGCACCCAGCGCCTGGCCGAGCGGGGCGGCGAAGAGGCGGCCGATCGCGTCGGCAAGGCCGCCGGCGGGGAAGCCCGCGATCAGGCGGATGGGCTGGCGGCCGGGCCAGGCGCCGTCTTGCGCGTTGGCGATGCCCGGGGCCGCCATGATGGCGGGGGCAAGCAGGGCGGGCAGGCTGAGCAGGTGGCGGCGTTGCATTGTTTTCAGGCTCCTGGTGGCAGGCAGCGGGCCGGCCCTGCCTCATGCGTGGGCAGCGGGGGCGGGCGGGCGCCCGGATGGGGCAGTGCCATTCAATTCATGTGCCAGGGCGCCGGGGGGGATGCGCGCGGCCTTCAACGCGGGCTTGATGGACAGCGCGCGGCGGGGTCTCATGCGACCATGCTGCATGCCCGACTGACCCGCCGCACTGGCCTCGCTGCCCTCGCGCTGCCCGCGCTTGCCGGCTGCGCCACGCCGCTGATCCCGCTTTCCGCACCCGCGATGAGCGAGGCGGCCCGCGCGCTGCTTGAACGCAGCGCGGCGGCGCATGGCCTGGCCGCCTTCCGCGCCATCGGCGATGTCAGCCTGCGCTATGAGGGGGAATGGGCGCCCATCATCAACCGGCTACAGCCGGTGCTGGTGGACCAGGGGTTTCGCGGCGCGTCGGAGGAGCGGCTGCTGCCGCGCCAGGGCGTGGTTGCCCAGGCGCATACGGGGCCATCGGGGGCGAAGCAGGTGGTGCGGCGCGCGGTGCCGGGCGAAAACGGCATCGCCGTCTGGTTCAATGGCGGCCCCGCCGCGACCGAGGATCAGCGCGCGGCCGCAGCACTGGTCGCCGATGGCTACCTGCTGTTCCTGCTCGGTCCCATGGTGCTGGCCGGCGGCTGGCCGCAGCCGCGCAGCCTTGTGGGCGAGGTCGCTGAGGCCGAGACGATCGAGGTGCATGGCGAGCGTTGGACGTGCGACGTGCTGCGCCTGGACGTCTCACCGGGCCTGGGCTTCGCGCCCACCGATCGCCTCGCGCTGTATATCGATCGCGGCGAGGGGCTGATGCGGCGGATGCGCTTCAGCCTCGATGGGTTTCGCGCAACGCGCGGTGCGGTGGCGGAGGTCGATGCCTCCGGCCATGTCGCGCGATATGGCGTACGCTGGCCGACCCGCTTTCATGAGAGGCTGCTGCGACCGCTGCCCCTGCCCGTGCATGACTGGCGCCTGACCGGGCTCGACGCCGGGCGCGGCTTTGGCGCGGATGAGATCGGTGGCGCGGCCTTCACCGGCCGCGCCCTGTCTCCAGCGGCGCCGCTGGACGCCGCGGTTCAGTTGCGGCGGTAGCGTTCGCGCAAATCGTCGAACCGCTCGTCGTGGCGAGGATAGCCCCGGTAATCGCGCTCGTCGGCCCGGTATTCGCGCTGGGCGCGCCGCAAGGCGCGGCGTTCCTCGCGCTCCTCATCGATGCGCTGCGCCTCGCGCCGGGCCGCCTCGTCGATGCGGGCCTGGTCGCGGGCCTCACGCTCGGCGCGGCGTTCCGCGCGCTCCCAGTCGCGCGGCTCCATTTCGGTCGGCTTGCGGTCATCGTAGCGAGGCGGCT
>JBKJNV010000331.1:0-2880 GCA_046593435.1 Roseomonas sp. | reverse complement strand
GCCGCGCCCGGCCACGGGCTCCACCCCGGCCTGCTGCCACAGGCGCAGCTCGGCCGCATGGGTGCCCGACCGGTCCCCGCGCGAGACAAAGGGCGCGCGTGCCGCGGCGATGCGTTGCAGCGCCGCGTTCGTGTCGCGCATCCCAGCGATGCCGGCCGGATCGCCCGCCGGGCCGATAAGGACGAAGTCATTGAACATCACGTGCAGCCGAGGCCCGCCAAAGCCCTCGGCCACGAAGCGTTCCTCGGCCGCGCGGTCATGCACGAAAACCAGGTCCGCATCGCCGCGTCGCCCGACATCGAGCGCCTGCCCGGTGCCCAGTGCGACCACGCGCACCGCGATGCCGGTCTGCCGCGTGAAGATCGGCAGCAGGTGGCCGAACAGGCGGGATTGCTCCGTGCTGGTGGTGCTGGCGATGGTGATGCGGCGCTCCTGCGCGGCGGCCGGCAGCGCCAGCAGGATGAGAAGTGCCCAGGCAAGGCGGCGGCGGGTCATGGCGGCTTCACCACACCAGCGCGCCGGCCAGGAAGGCGGCGGCCTCGGGGGTTGCGGGGTGGGCGAAGAACTGCACGGCGGGCGCCTGTTCGAGCAGCCGGCCGCGATGGAGGAACAGCGCCTCCCCGGCCAGCCGCCGCGCCTGTCCCAGGTCATGCGTCGTCATCACGATCTTGGTCCCCCCCGCCGCGAGTTGCGCGATGATCGTCTCCACCGCCTGGGTCGCGCCGGGGTCGAGGCTGGCGCAGGGCTCGTCGAGGAACAGGATCTCCGGGCGCAGCGCCGCGGCGCGCCCGATGGCCAGGCGCTGCTGCTCCCCGCCCGACAGGCTGCGCGCCGGTTGATGCGCAAGCGGCGCAAGGCCCACCAGCTCCAGCGCGGCATGGGCGCGGGCGAGCCGCTCGCTGTGCGGCACGCCGGCGATGGCGAGCGGGTAGGCGGCGTTCGCCAGCACCGACCGGCGCAGCAGCACCGGGCGCTGGAACACCATCGCCTGGCGCTGGCGCGGATCGGCGATGCCGGACCAGCTTATGCGCCCCGCATCGGGTGCCAGCAGCCCATGCAGCAGCCGCAACAGCACGCTCTTGCCTGCCCCGTTCGGCCCGATGATGACGCTGGGCGGCCCGGCCTCGATTGCCAGGGACACGTCGCGCAGGATGGCCGCCCCGCCGCGCGCGAAGCCGAGCCCTTCGGCCACCAGCGGCAGGATGGTGTCCGGTGCGCGCATCAGCCGGCCCAGCGCGAGGCCGCGCCGCGCATCGCCGCCGCGGCTGTGTTGACGCCGAGCACCACCGCCATCAGCACCATCCCCAAGGCCAGGGCCAGCGGCAGGTCGCCCTTGCTGGTCTCCAGCGCGATGGCGGTGGTCATGACGCGCGTATAGCCTTCGATATTGCCGCCCACGATCATCACCGCGCCGACCTCGGCACTCGCGCGGCCGAAGCCGGCCAGCAGCACGGTGAGCAGCGCGTAGCGCCCATCCCACAGCAGCGTCGGCACCGCGCGCCAGGGGCCAGCGCCGAAGGAGCGCAGCTGCTCGGCATATTCCTCCCAATAGGTCTCCAGCACCTGCCGCGTCAGCGCGGCCAGGATGGGCGCGATCAGAACCGCCTGCGCGGCGATCATCGCCGCAGGCGTGAACAGCAGCCCCCAGGAGCCCAGCGGGCCGGAACGCGACAGGGCCAGGTACACGATCAGCCCGCACACCACTGGCGGCAGCCCCATCAGCGCATTCAGCGCGACGACCAGCGCGCTGCGCCCGGGAAACCGTGCGACGGCCAGCAGCGCACCCAGCGGCAGCCCGACCAGCGCCGCGATGGCGACGGCGGCGAAGCTCACCCGCAGCGACAGCGCGACGATGCCCAGCACGGCGGGGTCGGCACCCGCGATCAGGCCGGCGGCGGCGGCAAAGGCGGCGCTGAGGTCGTTCAAGCCATGCTCCCGGTTGCGCGGAAGCTGATGCTGGCGCGCTACCCCGTCAACGGCGGATTGGCATGGCATGGCCGCACCATTTGCTGGTATCTGCCGCCATATGCCAGACGTCATGACCCTGCCTGAGGCCGCGTCCTATCTGCGCCTGTCGGAGCGCACGCTATACGACCTTGCCCGTGCCCGGCGCGTGCCGGCGGCGCAGTTGGGCGGCAAGTGGTTGTTCCCGCGCCGCGGGCTGGAGGCATGGCTGGCCGCGCAGGCGGATGCCGCGCCCGCCCTCGCCGCGCCGCCGATCCTCGCTGGCAGCCATGACCCGCTGCTGGACTGGGCGGTGCGGCAATCCGGCTGCGGCCTGGCGCTGCGCGCCGGCGGCAGTCTCGATGGGCTGGCCGCACTCGCCGCCGGAGAGGCCATCGCCGCAGCGGCGCATTTGCTGGACCCCGATAGCGGCAGTTTCAACGAACCTGCCGCGCGCGACCTGCTCGCGGGGCGCGGTGTCGTGGGCATCACCTGGGCCTGGCGGGAGCAGGGGCTGCTGGTCGCACCGGGCAACCCGCTGGCCCTCGCCGCCGTGGCGGATCTCGCGCGTCCGGGGCTGCGCGTCATCGGGCGGCAGCCGCGCGCGGGCAGCCACATCCTGCTTGGGCATCTGCTCGCGGAGGCAGGGGTGCGGCTCGGGCAGGTCGGCTTCCTGCCGGCACCCGCGCTGGTCGAGGATGAGGTGGCCGCGGCGGTGGCGGAGGGTCGCGCGGATGCGGGCTTCGGCATCCGTGCCGAGGCAGCCGCGCGCGGCCTCGGCTTCGTCCCGCTCATCCGTGAACGCTTCGACCTGATCATGGAGCGGCGGCAGTATTTCGGCCCACCCTTGCAGGCGCTGCTCGGCTTCGCGCGCGGGGCGCCGTTCCGCGAACGCGCGGCCCGGATGGGCGGCTATGACGTGGCGGCGAACGGCGC
>JBKJNV010000322.1:0-4060 GCA_046593435.1 Roseomonas sp. | reverse complement strand
GCCGCTGCTGGGGGCACTGTCGGACCGCATCGGGCGCAAGCCGTGCATGATCGCGGGGCTGCTGCTGGCAGCGGGTTCCATCATTCTGCTGATCACAGAGCCCAGCCTGGGCGCGCTCGGCGTCGCGCGGATGCTGCAGGGACTCGCCACCGGGGTGATCGCCGGGGCGGGAACCGCCTGGGCGGCGGAGCTGGGTGCCGGCGGCGCGCGCGCGGCCGCCATCATCGCGGCCGGCACCGCGGGTGGGTTCGGAGTGGGCGGGCTGGTCACGCTCGGCGCGCTGCTGCTCGCGCCACAGGCGGAGCCGCCCTTCACCTATTGGCTGCACCTGGCCATCAGCGCGGTGGCACTGGTCGGGATAGCCGGGCTGCGCGAAACCCGCACAGGCCCCCGTGGCCCCTGGCTGCGGCTGCCATCCTTCCCGCCCGGCACGCTCGCCACCACCCTGGGCATGTTGCCGGCCTGGGGCACGACAGGGGTGATGCTGACCGCCATCCCGGCCACGCTGGCGGCGCAGGGCTCGCCGCGCCTGGGCCCCTTCGCCGTGTGCGTGATGATCCTGGTGGGCGTGGCGGTGCAGCCCTTCCTGCGTGGCGTCCCGGCGCGACGCTCGGTGCTCACGGGGCTCGTGCTGATGGTGCTGGGCGATGCGCTGGCGGTCTGGGGAACACTGAGTGGGGCCGTGGTGCCGCTGCTGGTGGGCGGCGCGGTGATCGGCAGCGCGGCCTATGGCTTCCTGTTCCTGGGCGGACTGTCGGCGGCCTCGGCCGCAGCGGCGCCGGAACACCGGGCGCGCGCGGCGGCGGGGTTCTTCCTGGTTGCGCATATCGCATTCGCAATGCCGCCGTTGCTGACCGGCTTGGCGGTGGATGCCTTCGGCGCGGGGATCGCGCTGCCCGGGCATGTGCTGGCCGTGGCGCTGGCGGGCCTGGCACTCGCGCCCTTCCTGCGCCGGAGGGGCTGAGGGTGGCCGCGCGACGGTCATCGATGAAGCGATTTCCGCCTAGCCGGGTCGCAGGCTAGCATCCGTCCCAACGATAGATGGAGGCAGCAACCATGTTCACCCGACGGCACCTGGCCGGGCTCGCGGCCGGCGCGGCCGGCGCGACCTTCGCCCGTCCCGCCTTGGCCCAGGCCCCCTGGTCCCCGACCCGCCCGATCCGCGTGCTGGTGGGCTTCACCGCCGGGGGCGGAACCGACGTCACCACGCGCATCCTCGCGGCCAAGATGCAGACGCTGCTGGGCCAGCCCTTCGTGGTGGAGAACCGGCCTGGCGGGTCGGGCAACATCGCTTCCGAGGCGACGGTCATTGCCGCACCCGATGGGCATACGCTGATGATGGGCACCATCGCGTCCCTGGTGATGAACCCGATCATCTCGCGGCTGTCGTTCGACATGCTGACCGACCTCACACCGATCGGGCGTTCGGTCGATGTGACGAACATCCTCGTGGTGCCGCCGGACCGGCCCTGGCGCGACCTGGCCGCGCTGATCGCCGCGGCGCGGGTGCGGCCCGATGCCGTTGCCTATGGCAGTTCCGGCGTCGGCAGCGCCGGCCACCTGGCGGGGCTGCTGCTGGAGCAGCAGGCCAATATCCGCACCGTGCATGTGCCCTATCGCGGCGGCGGTCAGCTCATCTCCGACATCCTCTCGGGCAAGGTGGATTATTCGGTCGCGACGGCGGCGACCGTGCTGCCGCATATCGAGGCCGGTCGCCTGCGCGCGCTCGGCGTGCCGAACCGGCAGCGCAGCGCACTTGCCCCGACCGTGCCCACGGTGGCCGAGGCTGCGAACCTGCCCGGCTACGAGATCGCGAACTGGTATGCGCTGATGGGGCCGCGCGCCCTGCCTGAGCCCATCGTCGCGCGCTGCAACGCCGCCCTGGTCGAGGCGCTGCGCGACCCCGAGGTGGCGGCCGGCCTCAGCCGCCACGGGCTGGAACCCGCACCCAGTACGCCGGCCGAGCTCGCCCGCTTCATGCGCGAGGAGACGGCGCGCTGGGGCCCGGTGCTGCGTGAGGCGGGTGCGACGAATTAGTTTTGCGCCCTCAGGCGCGTTGTGCCGAAGGCACGCCTTCGGCGTGACGCGCGGCCTCCGGCCGCTTGGCTCGCCGGACTGCCGGCGTTCGCGCATTCGAACTCGCGGTGCGCGTGAGGGGCGCGCCCCGGTAGTGTGCCCTCAGGGGGCGGGCGCTCGCTCCTCGCGCTTGGCCCGCCGGACTGCCGGCGCTCGCGGTGCGCGCAAAGGGCACGCCCCGATAATGCGCCCTCCGGCGGGGCGCAGCGCTTCGGCGGCTTGCCCGTCTCACGCGCCGCGCGCACCTTGGGGAAAATTCGATGAGGGGATTATCCATGAACGGTGCTGAAAGCCTGGTCCACACGCTGCTGAAAGGCGGCGTCGACGTCTGTTTCTCGAATCCGGGAACCAGCGAGATGCACTTTGTCGCGGCACTCGACCGCATTCCGGGCATGAAATGCGTGCTCGGCCTGCAAGAAAATGTGGTGACCGGCATGGCGGATGGCTATTTCCGCATGGCGGAAAAGCCGGCCTGCACGCTGTTGCATTGTGGACCTGGGCTCGCGAATGGCCTGGCCAACCTGCACAATGCGCGGCGCGCGCGCTCTGGCATCGTCAACATCGTGGGCGACCAGGCGACCTATCACCGCCCCTACGACGCGCCGCTCACGGCCGATACCGAAGGCTGGGCGAGGGGCGTTTCCGCCTGGGTGCGGACTAGTGCGCACGCCGCCGAAGTGGGTGCCGACGCTGCGGTGGCGATCCAGGCCGCCCGCACATCACCGGGCCAGATCGCGACCATGATCCTGCCATCGGACACCTGCTGGGATCCGGGCGGAATCGTCGCCGAGCCGCTGCCGGTACCGGCGACCCCGCAGGCGGAGATGCATGCCATCCGCAACGCCGCGCGCATCCTGCGCGAGAAGCGCAACGTGCTGGTCCTGCTTGGCGGCCCGGCGCTGCGCGAGGGCGCGCAGAAGCTGGCCCACCGGATCGAGGCCTCGACCGGCTGCCGGCTGCTCGCCGAAGGATCCAATGCGCGCGTCGAGCGCGGCCGTGGCCGCTTGCCGCTGGAGCGCGTGCCCTATCCGGTGGACCAGGCGGTGGCGGCCCTCGCCAGCGTGGAACACATCATCCTGGTGAATGCGAAGGCGCCGATCGGCTTCTTCGGCTATCCGGGCAAGCCTTCGAAACACTATCCGGAAAATGCCGGTGTGCATGTGCTGACCCGCTACGAGCAGAACGCCGAGGCCGCGCTGCTGGCCCTTGTCGAGGAACTCGGCGCGCCGGACGCCGCCATCGCGGACCCCGGCCCGCGCCCGGAAGCCGCGCGCGGCGCGCCCACGCCCGAGGGCCTCGCGCGCACCATCGCCGCGCTGATGCCGGAGGGCTGCATCATTGCCGATGAAAGCGTCAGCTTCGGCCGCGGCTTCTACCGCGAAACCTTCGCCGCCCCGCAGCATGACTGGCTGCATATCACGGGCGGGGCCATCGGCTGCGGCTTCCCGCTTGCGACCGGAGCGGCACTCGGCGCGCCTGGCCGGCGGGTGATCGGCCTGCAGGCCGATGGCAGCGGGATGTACACGCTGCAGGCGCTATGGACCCAGGCGCGGGAGAAGCTGCCGGTCACGACCATCATCCTGTCCAACCGCAAATACGCGATCCTGCTCGGCGAGTACCAGGGTGTGGGCGCCAACCCCGGTCGCACCGCGATGGACATGCTCGACCTCAGCAACCCCGACCTCGGCTGGGTGCAGCTTGCCAACGGCATGGGCGTCGAAGCGGCGCAGGCCACCACGCTCGAGCAGGTAGGCGACCTGCTCGCGCAATCCTGCGCACGTCCCGGACCCTTCCTCATCGAATTGGTGATCTAGACCATGGATATGGAACTGCGCTTCAAGCGCGTGCTGGTGACCGGTGCATCCAAAGGCATCGGCCTTGCGTGTGCCGAAGCCTTCGCCGCCCCGCAGCATGACTGGCTGCATATCACGGGCGGGGCCATCGGCTGCGGCTTCCCGCTTGCGACCGGAGCGGCACTCGGTGC
>JBKJNV010000262.1:0-6512 GCA_046593435.1 Roseomonas sp. | reverse complement strand
TATGAAGGCTAAACGCAGTCTGCGCCGTGATGGCGGTAAAGGAAAGACCAGCCCCCTCGACCCCCGCCGGGGATCGCGCCGATCCCCGGACCCCGGCATGCGTTGGTCCTGGGATTGGCGAGGGGTGTGCTTGCTTGAATGGGGCGGGTTGGGGAGGGGGCGCGTCAAGGGAATGCCCCTCGCCACCGCGGCCCCCACGCGCCCCCTCCCCAACCCGCCCCGCCTCCGGCGAGGCTCAAACTCCTCACCCATGCCCAGAACCAACAAATGGAGGTCCAGGATCGACACGATCCTGGCGGGGTCCAGGGGCAGCGCCCCTGGCCTTCTTCTCCACATCCCGGCACCTTCCCTCATCCAGGTCTCGAGGAGAGCCACCAATGACCACCAGCCGCCGCGCCGTGTTGGCCAGTGTCGTTCCCTTGCTTGCCGCACCTGGCGTGTGGGCGCAGGGGTGGCGGGCGGAGCGGCCTGTGCGCTTGATCGTCACGTATCCACCTGGCGGCGTGACCGACATTGTCGGCCGCATCATCGGCGATGCCTTGGCCCGCGAGGTCGGCCAGCCCGTGGTGATCGAGAATCGCGCTGGTGCGGGCGGCAATATCGGCACCCTGGCGGCAGCGCAGAGCGAACCGGACGGCTTGACGCTGATGCTCGGCACGGCTGCGATCTATGGTGTGAATCCATTGCTCTATCCGCGTTCCGGCGTCGTGGCGCTGCGGGATTTTTCCACCATCGGCGTGGTGGGAGAGGTCGCGAATGTGCTCTCCGTCGTGCCGGACCGCCTGCCGCTGGTTCATGATGCGGCGGCGCTGATTGCGGAGGCGAAGCGCCGGCCCTTGACGGTGGGATCGGTTGGCAACGGGTCATCGTCGCATCTGTCGGCCACGGTGCTGTTCCGGGCAGCGGGGATCGAGGCCACGCATGTGCCGTATCGCGGCTCTGCCCCGCTGGTGGCCGCGTTACTGGCCAAGGAGGTGGACTTCGCCTTCGACACCACGGCGACCTCTACGGCGCATGTGCGTTCGGGCGCGATTCGTGCCTTGGGGGTCACTTCGGCGCGCCGCGCTGCGGCATTGCCGGAGGTCCCCACCCTCATGGAGCAGGGACTACCGGCTTTCGACCTGGGCGCTTGGTTCAACCTTGCGGTGCCGGTGCGCACGCCGGCGCCGATTGTCGCCGCGCTGCGCGAGGCGCTCGCCCGTGCCCGCACCACGCAGACGGATGAGCGGTTGCGCAGTGCCTTCGTGGACCCGCTCTCCGTCCCACCGGCCGAGATGACGGGTTGGATCGCCGCGAGCACGGCGCGCTGGCTCGCCATCGCGCAGGACGCGGGGGTAGCCCTTGGCTGACGCCGCCGCGCTGCGCCTTTTACGGCGTGATCCGGTGTTGAAGGGCGTGATCCGGACAATCGGGCCGTGCCTTCTCGCCGCCACGCCGCGCGAGCCGTATGAGGCGTTGATCCGCGCCATTGCGCACCAGCAGGTCCACGGGCGCGCGGCGGAGGCGATTCTCGGGCGGTTCGTGCAGTTGTTTCCCGGGCCGCACTTCCCGGCCGCGGAGCAGGTGCTGGCGATGCCGGTGGAGGCGTTGCGCGGGTGCGGGTTCTCGGGCTCGAAGGTGATCGCCATTCGCGACATCGCCGAGAAGACGGTGGGCGGGCTTGTGCCTGGGCTGGAGGCCTCGGCGAAGCTGGATGATGCGGCCCTGATCGAGCGGCTGGTGGCGCTGCGCGGGGTGGGGCGCTGGACGGTGGAGATGTTGTTGATCTTCACGCTGGGCCGGCGTGACATTCTGCCGGTTGATGATTTCGGCGTGCGCGAGGGCTGGCGCCTGGCCACCAAGGCGGATGCGCAGCTCAAGCCCAAGGAATTGGCCGCGATCGGGGAGGCCTGGGCGCCGCACCGCTCCATCGCCGCGTGGTATTTGTGGCGGGCGTCGGATGCAGGGAAGAAGGTGAAGGCGGTGGCTTAGCCGGGGGCCGCCAGCGCGCCGGGTCACGCCCCGGGCTAGCTTCGCGCCATCGCCGATCCGTGCGGCACCAGTTCATCGAGGATCTTGGCGGATGAAATCACCCCGGGCACGCCAGCGCCCGGATGCGTCCCTGCGCCCACGAAATACAGGTCACGCAATTCCTCGGAGGTGTTGTGCGGGCGGAACCAGGCGCTTTGGAACAGCTGCGGTTGCAGCGAGAAGGCGGCCCCGTTGACCGAGAGCAGCCGGTCCTGGAAATCCTGCGGCGTGAGCATGCGCGAGGTAATGATGGTCTCGCCAAGGCCGGGCATCACCGTCTCCTCCAGCCGCTTCTGCACGGCCGCGCGGTAGGGTTCGGCCTTGGTCGCCCAATCCGTGCCGCTGCCCAGATGCGGCACCGGGGCCAGCACGTAGAAGGCATCGCAGCCAGGGGGCGCGAGCGAGGGATCATTCGCCGTGGGTCGGTGAAGGTAGAGCGACATATCCTCCGCCAGAATTTTCCGCTGGAAGATGTCCTTCAGCAACTCGCCGTAGCGCGGGCCAAGCACCATGGTGTGGTGATACACATCCTCGAAGCGCCGGTTCGTGCCGAAGTACCAGACGAACAGGCTCATCGAAAATTTCGCGCGCTTGACCTTCGCATCCGTCCAGCGCTTCCGCGGGTGCTTGGCCAGCAGCTTCGTATAGGTGAAGGCGACGTCGGCGTTGGAGACGACGATGTCGCTGGCGATAATCTCGCCCGATGCGAGGCGCACACCGGTCGCCCGCGTGCCATCGGTGGTGATTTCGGCCACTTCTGCGTCGCAGACCAGGCGCCCGCCCTGCCCTTCCGCCAGCCGCACGAGGCCCTGCACCAACGCGCCGGTGCCGCCCATCGCGTAGTGGACGCGGTGCTTCCGCTCCAGATGCGCAATCAGGCAGTAATAGGCCGTGGTGGTGAAGGGATTGCCACCGATCAGCAGCGGATGAAAGCTGAAGGCGATGCGCAGCTTTTCGTTTTTGAAATAGCGGCTGATCTTGGAATAGACCGAAAAGGCGCCGCCGAGGCGGATCAGATCGGGCGCGGATTTCAGCATGGTCGTGAACTTGTGGAAGGGCTGGTCGGCAAGGTCGGTGAACGCGATCTTGTAGATCTCCGCGCTGTCGCGGATGTGGCGCTCATAACCGGGCAGGTCGGCGGGTTCGAAGCGCGCGACCTCGGCGCGCATCGCCGCATCATCGGCGGTGCAGGCAAAGGTGGAGCCGTCGTCGAAGCGGATTTTGTAGAAGGGGTCGATGCTGCGCAGGTCGATGTGGTCGCTCATCCGCTGGCCGCAAAGTGCCCACAACTCCTCCAGCAGATAAGGTGCGGTGATGATCGTGGGGCCGGCATCGAAGGTGAAACCGTCCTGCCGGTAGGTGTAGGCGCGCCCGCCTGGCGCATCGAGTTTTTCCACGATGGTCACGCGCCATCCCCGTGCGCCCAACCGCACCGCGCCCGCGAGCCCCCCGAAGCCGGAGCCGATGATGATGGCGTGCGGCCTGGGGTCGTGGGTGGCGGCGTCCGGCATGTGGTCCCTCCACGGAGGCTGCGCTCCGCTCTCGATCCGACCGCTCAGATGGCGGTCTTGCTGCGCGCGGCAACCCGCTCGCGACGCTGTGCAGGATAGGACGAAACCACTCCGGGGGCACAATCAGATTACGCCGATGCAACCTCACGCCGGTGCGGGTTGCGGAAAGATTGCGTGCCAGTTATTCCAACGCCGCCATATGCCGGAGTTGATCGTGATGCCCGATTGGTTTGTGCCCCTGATGCAGGTCTTGATGATCGATATCGTCCTCGCGGGCGACAACGCGATCGTCGTCGGCATGGCGGCTGCCGGGCTCCCACCCGAACAGCGCCGCAGGGCCATCTTCTGGGGCATCATCGCAGCGACCGTGATGCGCATTGGCTTCGCCTCCATCACCGTGCAGTTGCTGGCGATCGTGGGCATCACTCTGATGGGCGGGCTGCTGCTCGTCTGGGTTTGCTGGAAGATGTATCGCGAACTGCGCGCCCCGAGCCATGAACCGGTTGACGGGATAGAGGGCGCCGTAGCGCCGCAGGGCAAGACCATGCGCCAGGCAATTACCCAGATCCTGATCGCTGACATCTCGATGAGTCTCGACAACGTGCTGGCCGTGGCCGGTGCGGCGAAGGACCATCCCTACGTCCTCATCATCGGCCTCGCGATCTCGGTCGTGCTGATGGGCGTCGCCGCAACGCTGATCGCCAACCTGCTGGTGAAGCACAAGTGGATCGCCTGGGTTGGCCTGCTTGTCATTGTCTACGTGGCCTTCGACATGATCCTGTCGGGCTCGGTCGAAGTGGCGAACCAGGTGCCAGAGAATTACGCCTTCCTGGCACTGCCGCTGGGCTTCCTCGCGCGGCCGGAGATCTTCCCGCCTTGGCTATGGGTGCTTGCAACGCTCAGCCAGCTGGTTGTCTACACCATGGTGGCGACCTTCGTGAGCGGACTGATCCGCGACGCCCAGCGCGGCAGCAAGTCCGCGCCTGACGCCCATGGCGCGCATGGCTGAATAGGTACGGCGAATTAACCCGCCAAACTGCGCTGCGTGACTATGCGGATGCACAGCGCGTGGTAACGCTCCGGCCAATGCTACTGACGTTGGCCGGAGACACCGCCGCATGGATACCGCTTCGCTTTTCGCGAGTTGGAACTGGTTCACGCTGACCGAGATTCTCGGCGTCAATATCATCCTCTCCGGCGACAACGCCGTGCTCATCGCCCTGGCCGCAGCCGGGCTGCCTGCCGCACAGCGTGCGAGAGCCATCATGATCGGCATGGTGCTGGCCGTGGTGCTGCGCATCGTCCTCAGCCTCGTTGCCGTGCAACTGCTCGCGGTCCCTGGCCTGATGCTGGTCGGCGGCCTGCTGCTGCTCTGGATCGGATACGGCTTCTTCCGCGAACTGCGCTCCAAGGACCAGGAGCAGGACGGCGACGGGCACGGCCATACCGAGGAAAAGACGATGGCGGTCGCACTGCGCCAGATCGTCATCGCCGACGTGTCGATGAGCCTCGACAACGTCCTCGCCGTCGCGGGTGCGGCACATGGCAACATGCCCATGCTGATCCTCGGCCTGGTCATTTC
Organism: Roseomonas sp.; assembly: GCA_046593435.1. Taxonomy (GTDB): domain Bacteria; phylum Pseudomonadota; class Alphaproteobacteria; order Acetobacterales; family Acetobacteraceae; genus Plastoroseomonas. The sequence goes on along the minus strand of JBKJNV010000262.1, from coordinate 1,409 downwards.
CATCCTGCTGATGGGCGTCGCCGCCACCCTGATTTCGAAGCTACTGGAACAATACCGCTGGATCGCCTATGTCGGCGTCGCACTCATCCTCTGGATTGGGCTCGACATGATCTATGAAGATGCCGTTCACCTGATCGGCCGACTTGGCCATTGATGCGGATCGCCCGGCTCGCGATTCTTGGCCTTCTCGCCACGCTCGGCGGCTGCATCGACGTCGATGAGGGCGACCGACTCGCGCCCGGCACCCGCGCCGGGCGCCCCACACTGGACGAGATGGTCGCGCGCCTGCCCAGCGACATCGCCGGCTTCAAGCGCGACACGGTCACTGAATACGAAGCCCGCCAACCCGGCTTCGGCATCGCCGTAGCCTATGGCCGCGACGAGCAGAACGCCATCGGCACCGTCTTCCTCTACGATCGTGGCCTCGGCGCCGTCCCCTCAGACCCGCGCGCCCCGCAACTTGCCGCCGAATTCGATCGCCTCATTCAGGAAATCCTTGCCGCGCCCGGCGGACGCACCGTGCGCGGCCTGCGCGAACGCAGCCGATTCGACCTGCCCATTCCCGATGGGCGCGCGCTCCGCTGCGTCGAACTCGAAGGCGAGATGAGCCGGGAGACCATCCGGCGCACCATCTGCCTTGGCGGCGCGGCAGGGCATTTTCTTCAGGCCCAGGTCACCATGCCCGTGACCACCCCAGCCCCCGCCGACCCGCGGGCATTCGCCACCGCCGTGGCGCGGGCCGCCCGCGTGCGGCGGTAGGCGGCTGAGCGCTCGCCGCGCCTGCGCTAGCCCAGCAGCCGCCGCTTCAGCGCAAGCACGGCGCTGTCGGGTGTGGTCAGCACGCGCTTGCCAGTGGCGGCTGCGACGGCCCCGGCGGCGCGGGCCAGGCTGAACTGCCCCAGCGCGATGGCGTCGCAATCGATGAGGCCGCGTGCGGCCTGGGCGGCGAGACGATCATGTTCAGCGGTGTCGCCGGCATCGAGCGCGGCGAGCGCGCCTTCGGCGAGCCTGGTGGTGATGCTCATATGGGCTGGAAATTCCGCGGGCATCGAGGTGAGTGTACCCGCGAAGGTCGCGAGCAGCCCGATGCGTGTGCCGGCGGCCTTGGCTTCCTCGATCATCGCCTCGTTGGGCTTGAGCACCGGGATGGTCGGGTGGGCGGCAACGACCGCATCGATGCAGGGCCCGAACGCTGAGCAGGTGAACAGGATGGCATCCGCACCGGTGCTGACCGCGTATTCGGCCAGCGTGAGGAAGCGGGTGGTCATGGCGGGGGTCAGTGCGCCGTTGCGGGCAAGATCGGCGGAAAGGCTGTCGTCGAGCAGGTTCATCAGGGTAGGCGTGGGCCAAAGGCGCGCGAAGGCTTCCTCAATTGCGGGGGGCGAGTGGCGCAGCGCGTGGATGAGGGC
>JBKJNV010000225.1:0-6412 GCA_046593435.1 Roseomonas sp. | reverse complement strand
CGCGCATATGAGCGTGCCCGTCCGGCTGGAGGATGGCAGCGTCTACGGCATGTTCTGCTGCCTGAACTTCAGCCCCGACCCCAGCCTGAACGAGCGCGATCTGCAGATGATGCGGCTTTTCGCCGACCTGACCGCGCGCCAGCTGGGAGGCGAGGTGATTGCGAAACGCGCGGCCGCGGAAAAGCGCGCACGCGTCGCCGATATTCTGCGCGAGCAGGCCTTCCGCATCGTTTTCCAGCCGATCTGGGACTTCGCCGAGGACCGCCCGCTCGGCTTCGAGGCGCTGTGCCGGTTCAACCCCGAGCCCTATCGGACGCCCGACATCTGGTTCGCGGAAGCCGTCGAGGTCGGGCTCGGCCCTGAGATGGAGCTGGCCGCCATCGCGGCGGCGCTCACGGCCGGGGCGGTGCTGCCCATGCGTTGCTATATCTCAGTCAACGCCTCGGCCGAGCTCATCATGAGTGGGCGCCTGGTGCCGGTGCTCCTGGCCCATGCCGGGCGCCGCGTCGTGGTCGAGGTGACCGAGCATGCGCCGGTGGCGGATTATCCCGCGCTGCTGAGCGAATGCGACCGGCTGCGGGAGGCCGGCGCGCGCATCGCCGTCGATGATGCCGGCGCCGGCTATGCCGGGCTGCAGCACATTCTCCAGCTGCGCCCGGACATGATCAAGCTCGACATCGCGCTGGTGCGCGCGATCGACCGGGACATGGCACGGCGGGCGCTGGTTTCGGCCCTGATGTTCTTTGCCCAGGAAACCGGCGCCCTGATGGTGGCCGAGGGCATCGAGACGCAGGCGGAGCTGGATATCCTGCGCCAGCTCGGCGTGCATTGCGGCCAGGGCTACCTGTTCAGCCGGCCGCTGCCGGTCGAGGCGGCGGTTGCGATGCTTGCTGCCCCGGCGACGTTGCGGCGCGCCGGGTAGGCCCATTCCAGGCCTTCGAGCGGCTTGCCATGCGTCAGGCCGACGGCACGCGGCAAGCCTCGCGCCGTGCCGGGGTCACGCGCTGCGCTTTGGCTTGGGCGTGCGCGGGGTCTCGAAGCCCAGGAAGTTGAAGCTGGCCTTCATGTGCGGCGGCAGCGGCGCGGCAACCGAGATGGTCCCCCCCTCCGGGTGCGGCAGCGCGATGGCGCGGGCGTGCAGGTGCAACTGGCCGGACAGGCCCTCGATCTGCGCGCCGGCGCCGCCATACTTGCCATCGCCCAGGATCGGGCAGCCGAGTGCGGCGGCAGTGTGCACGCGCAGCTGGTGGGTGCGGCCGGTGTGCGGCTTGAGCTCCAGCCAGGCGGCGCGGCGCTGCGCGGTGTCCATCACCTTGTAGTAGGTGATGGCGTGCACGCCCTCGCCATCGGCCATCGGCTCCGTCCGTTCGCCGCGCGGGCCGTCGACCTTGGCCAGCGGCAGGTCGATGCGGCCTTCCATGATGTCTGGCCGACCCACCGTGATGGCCCAGTAGGTCTTCTCCGCCTCACGCGAGCGGAAGGCGCCGGCGAGCTTGGCCGCCGCCTTGGGATGACGCGCGAGCAGCAGCACGCCGGTGGTGTCGCGGTCCAGACGGTGGACCAGATGTGGGCGGTGGTCCGAGCCGAAGCGCAGCGCGTCGAGCATGCCATCGAGGTGCTTCTTGATGCCCGGGCCGCCCTGGACCGGCAGGCCGAAAGGCTTGTTCAGCACGATCATGCTCTCGTCGCGGTAGAGCACGGATTGCACCAGATCCTTGGCGTCGTGCTCGGAGACGAAGCGTTCGCCCAGCGGCCGCGGCGGCGGCGCGTCGGGCAGCGGCGGAATGCGGAGGGTCTGCCCGGCGGCGAGACGCGTGTTGGTCTCGGCGCGGGCGCCATCGACGCGGATCTGGCCGGTGCGCAGCAGCTTTTGCAGCGCGCCTTGGGACAGTTGCGGGTAGTGGCGGCGGAACCAGCGGTCGAGCCGGGTGTCGGCCTCGTTCGGGTCCACGGGACGGGTGATGACGGTCATGGTGCCTTGTAAGGCAAAACCATTCCGCGCGTCAGGCATGGTGGCAGCCTCGCCTTGCGCGGGGGTGGAGGGGACGTGCAGCCCGCCCAAGGGTGCGCGCCGCCGATCGGGCCGTGCCGCCGTAGCCGGCGCCCCAGGCAGTGCGGGCCGCGGGCGGGTGCTTGCGGTCACGACTGCGTCATCCACAACTCCAAACCATCGACGCCCTGCGCGGCGCAATGAATAAGCTTCGTGCATTCACTCAAGGGCGCTTTGCTATCACACGGACACAGCACGAGCCCGTCCGCGGCGCGAGGCCACACTTGGCACCCGCGCAGCCGATCTGGGTACACCTCGCGGCTTTCGCCCTCTCGATCGTGGTCCCCCTTTGGGGGCTGCTCGGCTACGTCGCGTGGAGTTCGGTCGAGCAGGCCCGGCGCGAGAACCAGCAGCAGACGATCCTCGTTGCGCGCAACCTCGCCCTCGAGCTGGACAGCGAACTTGCCGGCTTCGGGGGCATACTGAGAGCGCTTGCGACATCCCCGGCGCTTCAGGACGGCGATTTCGGGCGCTTCCATGAACAGGCGGCGCAAGTCGCGCCCGCCGGCGGGGCCATCGTGTTGCGGGACCGGTCCGGGCAGCAGCTGGTGAATACCCTGTTCCCCTTCGGAACGCCGCTTCCCGTCACCACTGCGGCGGCCGTCCTCGCAGCGGATGCCTGCGTCTTCCGCACCCGGGCAAGCTGCGTCTCCGACCTTTATATCGGCACCACGGATCGCCAGCCCTACGTCCTTCTCGATGCGCCGGTGCAGCGGGGCGAGGAGGTGGTCTTCGCGCTGAACATCGCGGTCCGGGCGCGCTACCTCGCCGATCTGCTCGAGGCGCACCGGCTGCCGCCGGGCTGGGGCGTATCCATCCTGGACCGGAGCGACCATATCGTCGCGCGCTCGCCGGACCATGACCGCTTCGTGGGCAACCGGGCCAACGCGGCGCTGCGCGCGGATGTCGCCGCCGACGAGGGCACCGTCCGCAGCGTCAACGTCGCCGGCGTGCCGGTTTGGGGCGCCTATGTCCGCCTGCCGGCCTGGGGCTGGCGGGTGGCCATCGGCGTACCGGAATCGGTTCTCAACGCGCCGCTATGGCGGTCTGGGCTGTCCCTCAGCCTGGGCGGGCTGCTGGCGGTCGGGGCATCGGTGGCCGGTGCCCTGCTGTATGGCCGGCGCCTGGCGCGGCCGATCCGCGCGCTCGGCCGTGCCGCGGCCGAGATGGGCGCCGGACCCGCTGTGGGCCGGACCATGATCCGGGAACTCGACCAGGTCGCCCTGTCACTGGCTTCGAGCGAGGAGCGGCTGCGGCTGGCGCAGGCGGCCGGGCGGATCGGCACCTGGGAGTTGCTGGACCCCGCCACGGGACGAACGGCCGTGAGTGTGTCGCAGGCAGGCTTGTACGGCTTGCCGGCAGAGACGGCGCCGCATGGCTTCGGCTGGGATGCCTGGCTCGCGCGGATCCACCCCGAGGACCGCGCCCGGGTCGAGGCGGCGTCGCGGGCCGCGATCACGTCGGGGCGTCCCTACAAGGAGGAATTCCGTATCTTGCGCGCAGACACGGGCGCGGAGCGTTGGATCCGCGCGAGTGCGCAGTGGTCGTCCGAGGATGCAGGCGGCGGCAGGCGCTTCGTGGGCGTCGATATCGACATCACCGATGCCAAGTGCGCCGAAGCCTCGCTTGCGGCGAGCGAGGCCGAGTATCGCGCCATCTTCGAGAACTCGGTCGTCGGCAAGGCGCAGGCGGACCCGGCCACGCTGCGCATCATGCGCGCGAACCGCCACCTGTGCGCGATCGTGGGGTATGGGGAGCAGAAACTGCTTGGGGGGATGACCATCCTCGACCTCATCCACCCCGACGACCGCGCGGCCATCCAGAGGGGGGTGCGCAGCGCGACGGCCGCGGACAGGCCCTTCCACCTGGAGGCGCGGATGCTGCGATCCGATGGCGCCGAGCGCTGGGTCATCGGGTCGGTGGTGTTGCTGCCGCGCGCGGCGGGGCGGCAGGCGGCCATCGTCGCGACGGTGCAGGACATCACCGAGCGCCGCCGGGCCGAGGAGCGCCAGGCGATGCTGGCCCGGGAGGTGGACCATCGCGCGAAGAACGTGCTGGCGGTGGTGCAGGCCGCGCTGCGGTTGACGCCGCGCAGTGATGCCAATGCCTTCGCCCGCGCCGTCGAGGGCCGTGTCAATGCGCTGGCGCGCACGCAGACGCTGCTGGCCGAGGGGCAATGGAGCGGGGCGCCGCTGCGCCGGTTGATCGCGGGTGAACTCGCGGGCTTCGTGGCCTCCGGTGCGGGCGGCGAGCAGCCCTGCGCCCGGCTGGCCGGGCCGCCGATGCTGATCACCACCGATGCGGCACAGCCCCTGGCGATGGCGCTGCACGAACTGGCCACCAACGCCACCAAATACGGCGCGCTGTCGGTGGCCGGGGGCATCGTCTCGGTCACCTGGTGGGCGGATACGGCGGCGGGGGCGCTTCGGCTGGACTGGGTGGAGACGGGCGGGCCGGCGGTGCCGGGTCCGCCCGACCGGCGCGGCTTCGGCTCCCGCGTGCTGGAATCCATGCTGAGCCAGCTCGGCGGCAGCGCCACGCTGGACTGGCACCCCGGCGGCCTCGCCTGCCGGCTGAGCGCGCCGCTGTCCGGGGCCGTCGCACATTTGCCGGCGCGGAGCCCGGCGACAGCGGTCTGAGGAGTGTTGGTCAGGCCCCGGCGGGTCGTGGGTCTTCGCTATCATCCGGCGATGGCCCGGCGAATGGGTCGAAATCGGCAAAGCCGAATTGGTGCCGGTGGGTTGCGATGAACCGCCGCTCCAGCGCGGCCCCGGCTTCGAGGTCAAGCGTCTCGGCCTGGGCATAGGCGCGGATCATGGCGAAGACGGCGGCAAGCCGATCCGGGTCCGGGTCCGTCACGAGGTATAATTCGGTGCGGTCGCCGTAAAAATATCCGTCCAAAGCGCCTTCAGCGCATGGCACGTGGCGGGGTCGGAGGCAGGGGTTTCGCGGGGCGGTCCGTAGGCCGCGAGGATGCGCCGGACGGTGGTGCCCGCGTCCTGATCCGAGGCTTTGTCCCGGAACCTGCCTCAGGCGAGCCGGGCATCAACCGCGCCGCGCCAGGGCAAAGCACAGAGCGAAGGCGGCCAGTGCGAGGATGACGCTGGCTGCGACATAGGCCGCGGCCAGAGCCGGGGCGCGTTCCCACAGCAGCCCCGTCTCCAGCGAGAAGGCCGAGAAGGTGGTGAAGCCGCCGAGCACGCCGGTGACCAGGAAGAGCCGCCACTCGCTGCCCACGCCGAGCCCCGCGGCGATGCCGATCAGCGCGCTGCCGGCGATGTTGATGGCGAGCGTTCCCCAGGGAAAACCGGCGCCGAATTGGGCGCTGGCGGCGAGCGTGAGCAGGTAGCGCGCGACCGAGCCGAGCGCGCCGCCGAGTGCGACGCACAGCACGCCGGTCACCGTCACCGCTTGAGGAAGCGCGCGATCCGCGCCGGCGCCTCGGCGATCAGCGTCGCGTCGCCGCAATAGGCCAGGCGGATGAAGCGGGCGCCGCGGCCGGGGTCGAAATCCAGGCCCGTGGTGGCGGCGATCCCGGCTTCGGCCAGAAGGCGCGCGGTGAAGGCCACGGAATCATTGCTCAGCGCGCCGATGTCGCACCACAGGTAGAAGGCGCCATCGGCCTGGGCGATGCGGTCGAGCCCCGCACGCGGCAGGCCATCGAGCAGCAGCGCGCGGCTTGCGGCGTAGGTGGCCTTGCGGGCTTCCAGCTCTACCACGCAGTCCATCGCCGCCTCGGCCGCGATCTGGGCGATGTGCGGGGCGGAGATGAACATGTTCTGCGCGAGGCGCTCAACCGGGCGGGCCAGGTCCTCGGGCAGCACCAGCCAGCCGACGCGCCAGCCGGTCATCGACCAGTATTTTGAAAGCGAATTCACCACGATGGCGGAGGGGCTGAGGGCGGCCGCCGTGGCTTCCGGCACGGTGCCCCAGGTCAGGCCGTGGTAGATCTCGTCGGAGATCAGGCGCACGCCTTCGGCATGGCACCACGTGGCGATTGCGGCCAGCGCTTCGGGGGCGAGCATGGTGCCGGCGGGGTTGCACGGCGAGGCGATGATCAGCCCGGCCGGGCGCGGGTCCAGCGCCTCGAGCATCGCGAGCGTCGGCTGGAACTGGGTGGAGGCATCGCAGGGGATGATCTGCGGGCGCATGCCCAGCGCGGTGAGGATGTTCGCATAGGGCGGGTAGAAGGGGGCGGCCATGGCGATGGCGTCGCCCGCCTCGAAGGCGGCCAGGAAAGCGAGGGGGAAGCCGCCCGAGGCGCCCACCGTCACCGCGATGCGGGCGGGCGGGACGCTGGCGCCGTAATGCTCGGTGTAGTGGCGCGCGATGCGCGCACGCAGCGAGGGCAGGCCAAGTGCT
>JBKJNV010000039.1:0-15310 GCA_046593435.1 Roseomonas sp. | reverse complement strand
CGGCGCGATCCCCGGCGGGGGTCGAGGGGGCGGAGCCCTCCGCCTTTCTCCCCCATGACCCGTCCCAACCTCACCCCGGATGTTGATCTCGCCGCCGCGGTGTTCGACGCGTTGCGGGAGCGGAGTTTTGACGGCGTCGGCATCACGCGCGAGGCCTATGGCCCGGGCGAGCGGATGGCGCATGAATTGGTGCGTGCGCAGGCGGATGCGATCGGGTTGGAGACGCGGGTTGATCCGGTGGGCAACCTCTACATGACCCTGCCGGGGGTGGATCGGGCGGCCAAGCGGGTGATCCTGGGCAGTCACCTGGACTCCGTGCCGCAGGGCGGGAATTTCGATGGCGCGGCGGGTGTTCTGGCGGGGCTTGCGGTGGTGGCGGGCATGCAGCGGGCGGGCTTCGTCCCAGCGCGCGACGTGACCGTGATGGCGATTCGCGCCGAGGAGGCAGGGGCCTGGTTTCCAACCTCGTTCCCCGGCAGTCGCGCGGCGCTGGGGACGATGGGCGCGGAGGAGCTGGGTGTTCGGCGCACCGATAGCGGCCGCACGCTCGGGGATCACATGGCGGAGGAGGGTTTCGACCCGGGCTTCGTCGAGCGGCGGGAGCGGGCGATATCGCCTGACGACACAGCAGCCTTCATCGAACTGCATATCGAGCAGGGGCCGGTGCTGGAGGCCGAGGGGATTGCGGTCGGCATCGTCACCGGCATCCCCGGCAGCCGGCGGCTGCGCAATGCGCGGGTGCTGGGCGAGTACAATCATTCGGGTGCAACGCCGCGCAAGTACCGCCGCGATGCCGCGATCGCGCTGGCTGAACTGGCGGCGAAGCTGGACGAGTATTGGTGCGAGCTGGATGCCATGGGCCGGTCGCTGGTGTGCACCTTCTGCACGCTGGGCACCACCGCCGAGGCGGGCTTCACCAAGATCGCCGGCGAGGCGCGGTTCATGCTGGATGTCCGCAGCGTCGATGTGCGCAATTGCGACCTGATCTATGAACGGCTCTACGCGCTGGTCGCGGAGATCGAGGCGCGGCGCAGCGTGCGCTTCGAACTTGGTGCGGAGGGTGGCAGCCGCGCGAGCCTGATGGATGCGGGCGTTCAGGCCGGGCTGCTGCGCGCGGCCGCGGCCCTTGGTGTTTCGCACAAAGCCATGCCGTCCGGTGCCGGCCATGACGCGGCTGCCTTCGCGCAGGCCGGCATCCCGGCGGGCATGGTGTTCGTGCGCAACCAGCATGGCAGCCACAACCCGCATGAGGCCATGCGCATGGAAGACTTCGCCGACGGCGCAGCCGTCATCTCTCGCTTTATCCAGGATTATGCCGAATGAGCGCACGCCTGGCCGTCGATATCGGCGGCACCTTCACCGACCTCGCGCTGGAGCGCGATGGCCAGCGCTGGACCGCGAAGACGCTCACCACGTCGCAGGCGCCGGAGGAGGGGGTGCTCGTCGGCACGCGCCAGATCCTCGCCGCGGCGGGGATGGCGCCGTCCGACATTGCGCTGGTGATCCATGGCACCACGCTCGCGACCAATGCGCTGATCGAGCGCAAGGGGGCGAAGACCGCGCTGTTGACGACCGAAGGCTTCCGCGACGTGCTCGCCCTGGCCAATGAGGCGCGGTACGACCAGTACGACCTCAACATCGACCTGCCGCTACCGCTGGTGCCGCGCCGCTGGCGGCTGGGCGTGCCGGAGCGCCTCGACAATGAGGGCAAGGTGCTTCTGCCGCTCGATGAGCAGGCGGTGCGCGCGCAGCTTGATTTCCTCCGCGCCGAGGGTGTGGAGGCGCTGGCCATCGGCTTCCTCCATGCCTTCGTGAACCCGGTGCATGAACGTCGCGCCGCCGCGATCGTGCGCGAGGTCTGGCCCGAACTGCCGGTCTCGCTGAGCGCCGAGGTCTCGCCCGAGATGCGCGAGTGGGAGCGGTTCTCGACCACCGCCGCCAACGCCTATGTGCAGCCGATGATGGCGCGCTATCTCCATCGCCTGGAGACGGGGCTGCGTGAGGCGGGGCTCGCCTGCCCGCTGTTCCTGATGCTGTCGGGCGGCGGGCTGACGACCATCAACACGGCGGCGCGTTTCCCGATCCGCCTGGTGGAATCCGGGCCGGCGGGGGGCGCGATCTTCTCCGCCCATGTCGCGAAGGAGCGGGGGCTGGAGAGGGTGCTGTCCTTCGACATGGGCGGCACCACGGCGAAGGTGTGTCTCATCGACCACTACGCACCGCAGGCGAGCCGCACCTTCGAAGTGGCGCGCGTGGGGCGGTTCAAGAAGGGCTCCGGCCTGCCGCTGCGCATACCGGTGATTGAGATGGTGGAGATCGGTGCGGGCGGTGGCTCGATCGCGCAGGTGGACAGCCTGGGGCGCATCACGGTGGGCCCCGAGAGCGCGGGTGCGATGCCCGGGCCGGCCTGCTATGGGCGTGGCGGGACGAAGCCCGCAGTGACCGATGCGAACCTCGCGTTGGGACGGTATGAGCCGGACCTGTTCGCGGGTGGGGCGATGAAGCTGCATGTGGCGCCGGCGCTGGATGCGTTGGCGGAGCATGTCGGCGCGAAGCTGGGGCTGGCGCCGGAGATGGCGGGGCTGGGTGTGGTCGAGATGGTCGATGAGAACATGGCCAATGCGGCGCGCGTCCACGCGATCGAAAGCGGGAAGGGATTTTCCGGGCGCGCGATCATCGCGTTTGGCGGTGGTGGGCCGGTGCATGGGTACCGGGTCGCGGAGAAGATCGGCGTCACGCGCGTGCTGGTGCCCTCGGGCGCGGGGGTGGGGAGTGCGATCGGCTTCCTGCGCGCGCCGGTGGCCTATGAGGTGGTGAAGTCGCTCTACCAGCGGTTTGGCAGCTTCGATGTGGCGGCGGTGAACGGGTTGCTGGCGGCGATGTCCGCGGAGGCGGCCGGCGTGGTGGCCCATGGCGCGCCGGGCGCGCCGGTGCGCGAGAGCCGCATCGCCTACATGCGCTATGTCGGGCAGGGGCATGAGATCGCGGTGGTGCTTCCCGCACGCGCGCTGACGGCGGCCGATGTGGCGGCGGTGCGGGCTGCCTATGACGCGGAGTACACCCGCTTCTATGACCGGCCGGTGCCGGGCAGCGACGTGGAGATCCTGTCCTTCGCGGTGACCGTTGCGACGGAAGTGCCCGATGTTGCGGCCGCGATGAACGTGGCCGATGCGGCGCCACCCGCGCCGATCCGGACCCAGCAGGTGCGCGATACACGGACCGGCGCGGTCGCGGCTTGGTCCGTCTATGACCGCGCGACAATGGCGCTGGGCGCGACCGTCCCGGGTCCTGCGATCATCAGCGAGGATGAGACAAGCACGCTGGTGGGGCCAGGCTGGTCATGCCGTGTGGATGGGCTTGGGTATCTGGAACTGACGCAGGAGGCTCGCTGATGGACGCGCTCGAAAAGATCCAGCGCCAGATCCAGTGGAACCGCCTGATCGCGGTGGTCGAGGAGCAGGCGCAGACGATGATCCGCACTGCCTTCTCCACCACGGTGCGCGAAGCGGGCGATCTGTCCGCGGGTGTGTTCGACCTGCAGGGGCGTATGCTGGCGCAGGCGGTCACCGGCACGCCCGGGCATGTGAATTCCATGATGGAATCGGTGGGGCATTTCCTCGCGAAGTTTCCTGCCCACACCATGAAGCCGGGCGATCACTACATCACCAACGACCCCTGGCTCGGCACCGGGCATTTGCATGACCTGACGGTGGTCACGCCCGCGTTTCGCAACGGCGCGATCATTGGGCTGTTCGCGAACACCGCGCACATCATCGACATCGGCGGCCTCGGCATGGGGCCGGAGGGGCGGAGCGTGTTCGAGGAGGGGCTGTATATCCCCATCGTCAAATGCTTCGACCAGGGCTTACCGAACGAGACCTTCTTCGACTTTCTCCGCGTCGGCAGCCGCACCCCGGTCGAGCTTGAAGGGGACGTCTATTCGCTGTGCGCCTGCAACGACGCGGGTGCCAAGCGGCTGATCGAGATGATGGACGAGTTCGCGATGGACAGCATCGACGACCTCGCGGGCTACATCTTCGACTCATCGTTGGCCGCGACGCTGGCCGAGATCGCGCGCATTCCGCGCGGCACCTACAGCGCCTTCATCAACTCCGACGGGTATGAGGCGCCGGTCACGTTGCGTGCGGCGATGACGATTCTGGATGACGCGATCGAGGTGGATTTCGCCGGCACTTCCGGTCTGTCGCAGCGCGGCATCAACGTGCCGCCGGCCTATTGTCGCGCCTATTCCTGCTTTGGCATCAAGGTGGTAGTCGCGCCCGAAATCCCCAACAACTGGGCGTCTCTCGCGCCGTTCCGGATGGTGATCCCCGAGGGGTGCATCCTCAACGCGCCGCGACCCTATCCTGTCAGCGTGCGGCATGTGGTGGGTCAGTTGATCCCGGACCTGATGATGGGCTGCCTGCATCAGGCGGTGCCGGACCGGGTGGTGGCCGAGGGCTCCTCGTGCCTGTGGAACCCGCCGCTGCGCGGCGGCGCGCAGGTGAGCGGCCAGCAGGCCGAGGTTACCGATTTCGAGGTCATCACCTTCAATTCGGGCGGCACCGGCGCGCGTCGGGCCAAGGATGGCTTGGACGGCACGGCGTTCCCCTCCGGCGTGCGGACCATGCCGGTGGAGGCGACGGAAAACGTGGCACCCGTGATCTTCTGGAAGAAGGAGCTGCGGCCGGACAGTGCGGGGCCGGGCCGCACACGGGGCGGCTTCGGCCAGATCATGGAGATCGGTGCGAAGGGCGATGCGGAGTTCGCGGTGAACGCGATTTTCGACCGCGTCGCCAATGCACCGAAGGGCCGCGATGGCGGCGGCGATGGCGCGGCCGGCTGGGTGGGTCTGAATGATGCGAATGGCACGGTGCTGCGCACCAAAGGCTTCCAGATCATCCCGAAGGGCCGGCGTTTGCTGCTGAAGCTGCCCGGTGGCGGCGGCATGGGCGACCCTGCGGAGCGCGATCCCGCACTGGTGGCGCGCGACGTCGCGGACGGCCTGGTCTCTGCGGATGCCGCCCGCCGCGTCTACGGTGCCAAGTAGCCAAAAATAAAAGAAGAGGGTCCGGGAGAATTCCTCCCCCCGCCCTTCGCTTTACCGGCGGATGCTCTCCACCATCGCTCCGTACACCAGGTTCTTGAAGATCATCCGCGTCCTTCCGCGATGGCTCGGCCCCTGCGCCATCAGGATCGCCACCAGCCCTTCGGCGCGATCGATGGTGAAGCTGGTCCCCCAGGCACCCGCCCACATCGCATCCCCTGTGCTGCCTGGCGCCGTGCCCATGCCGTCCTGCCGGCGCACGGCGAAGCCCAGCCCGAAGCCATAGCCCGGCCCGGTCGAGGCCGCGGGCGTGCCTTCGAAGCCGATCATGTGGTCGGAGAGCATGAAGTTCACCACCGGCGCGGAGAGGTAGCGCCGCCCGCCGAACTGGCCGTTATTCGCGATCATCTGCGCGAACTTCGCATAGTCTGCGGCGGTGGAGACCAGGCCGGCGCCGCCCTTGAGGTAGGACGTCTCCCGCTCATCGTTGAGGATGCGGTAGCTGCGCCACATGCTTTCCTTCAGCGGGTCGGAATCGAGCGTCTCGGCGATGCGCGACCGCTTGTCGGGGCTCACGAACCAGGCGGTGTCGCGCATGCCCAGCGGGCCGAGCAGCCGTTCCTCCAGCACGCGGTCCAGGCGCTGGCGGGCCACGCGCTCCACCAGCAGGCCGAGGACGTCGACGGAGATGGAGTAGAAGAAGCGCGTGCCCGGTTCGAAGGCGAGCGGGATGGTGCCGAGGCGGCGCAGCATCTCATCGCCCGTGATCGGGGCGTCCCGGGCTTCGATGTTGTGCTGGTTGTAGGCGGCGCGGATGCTGGCGGAGGGCGAGGCCGCGGCGTAGACGAAGCCGGCCGTGTGGCGCAGCAGGTCGTGCACGGTGGGCTGGCGGGTGGGCGCCACCAGCTCGGTGTTGCCGTCGCGTGTGCGTTCGAGCTTGAGGTCGCGCAGTTCGGGCAGGTGCACGGCGATGGGGTCGTCGAGTTTGAGGCGGCCCTCCTCCAGCAGCATCACCGCCAGGGCCGAGACGATGGGCTTCGTCATGCTCGCTTGCAGGAAAATCGCCTCCCGCGGCATGCGCCGCGTCTTGGCGGCGTCGAGGTGGCCGTGGGCTTCGAAATGCACGGTCTCGCCCTGACGGGCGATGTAGGTGACCGCACCGGCAAAGCTGCCACGCTCGGCTTCGGCCTGCATCACGCCGGCGATGCGCGCGAGGCGGTCTTGGGCGAAGCCGCGCAGCAGCGGTCGGCCGCGCGGGGTGGCTGCGGGGCGCGGCGGGGTTTGCGCCGCGGCGGGGAGGGTCTGCGCCATCAGCAGCGCGCCCGCGCCCAAAATCCCGGCCCTGCGGCCGGTGGGGGTGTCCATCATCATCATCTCCTCCCGCGGCGGCGGTGTGTCCCCGCCGGCGTCGCACGGTCGATGCTGCTCCCGGCTGCGCAGCGCGGCAAGGCGGCAAGTGACGCATCCCCGCATCTGGCGCGCCAGTGCAACGCACGGCATCATCAGCGCAGGAACAGGAACGAGACGATCATGGCACTGCGCTGCGACCTCATTATCCGCGATGCCACCATCTTCGATGGCACTGGCGCCGCCCGCATGATCGGCGATGTGGGTGTGACCGGCGACCGCATCGTCGCCGTGGGCGACCTGGGCGCCGCGAGTGCGGACCGCGAGGTGATCGCCACGGGCCGTGCTCTCGCGCCCGGCTTCATCGACGCGCATACGCATGATGACCGGGCGGTGCTGTGTGGCCCGGCTTGCACGCTGTGCAAGATGAGCCAGGGTGTCACCACCGTGGTGGTCGGCAATTGCGGCGTGAGCCTGGCGCCGCTGCGCCAGACCTCGCGGCCGATCCCGCCGCTGGACCTGCTCGGCGATGAGAGTTGGTGGGTCTACGATAGCTTCGGCGACTATGCGCATGCGTTGAAGACCAAGGGCTCCGAGCTGAACACCTACGCCTTCGTCGGGCACCAGACGCTGCGCGTGGAAGCCATGGGTGGCGACGTCTATCGGGGGGCGACCGATGCCGAGATTCTGCGCATGCACACGCGGGTGAAACAGTCCCTGGCGGAGGGCGCTTCAGGCTTCTCCACCGGCCTGTACTACGCACCCAACGCGCAGGCGAGCACGGAGGAGGTCATCGCGGTGGCCGAGGCGCTGCGCCCGACCCAGGGCCTGTATGCCACCCACATGCGCGACGAGGCCGACCGCGTCTGCGCCTCGATCGAGGAGACGCTGAAGATCGGCGCGCGCGCCGGCGTGCAGGTCTGGATCAGCCACCACAAATGCTCGATGCCGGAAAATTACGGGCGCAGCACGCAGACGCTGGCGCTGCTCGCCGCCGCCGCGCAGACGCAGGACGTGGCCTACGACATGTACCCCTATCCGGCGGGGTCCACGGTGATGATGCCGGACAAGCTGCGCGACGATGTGCGGGTGATCTGCACCTGGTCCATCCCGCACCCGGAGATGGCGGGCAGGGATCTGTCGGACATCGCGCGCGGCTGGAACACGGATTTGAAATCGGCGGCCGAAAAACTGCTGCCGGCGGGTGCCATCACCTTCCAGATGGATGAGGAGGATGTGCGCCGCATCATGGCGCACCCGCTTTCCGTCATCGGCTCGGATGGCATCCCGCATGACGCCCATCCGCATCCGCGCCTGTGGGGCACCTTCCCGCGCGTGCTGGGCTTCTATGCGCGCCAGCTTGGCCTGTTCTCGCTGGAGACGGCGGTCCACAAGATGACCGGGCGCACCGCAAAGCTGTTCGGCATGGTGGATCGTGGTGAAATCCGCCCCGGCGCCTATGCCGACCTGGTGCTGTTCGACCCGCACACCATCATCGACTTGGCGACCTTCGAGCAGCCGATCCAGGCCTCGATCGGCATCGAGGAGGTCTGGGCCAATGGCGTGGCCACCTTCGCGGCGGGGAAGGCCACGGGAGAGAAGCCTGGCCGGCTGGTGACGCGGCACAAGGGCTGACCGGCCCGGGCGTATACTTGCGCCGCACCGGCCGAATGTTTTTGCATGGCGCGCAGCATTCGGCGGAGACTACCCGGAGTTCAGGGGAGGCTACGATGCCTGACGTGTTCTTCATCACCAATCGCGCGTTGGTCGGTCCGGCCAGCCTGCCGGAGAGCTATACCGGCACACTGGGCGATGGCAGGCTGCGCACCGGAATTGCACGCGTCACCCCCGCCGATACAGGGGCATTGCGAGAGGGCAGCATAGAAGCCATCGGCGCTGCCGCCGCGGATGAGTTCTCCGCCACCGCGATGGGTGAGCTGAAGAAGGCGACCAACCTGCTGTTCTTCATCCACGGCTTTGCCAACACCTTCTCCGACGCGATCACCCGGGCGGCCTTCAACCGGGATTTCCTCGCAGCCTCGGGTGTTCCGGCAGCGGATTGCACGGTGCTCACCTTCACCTGGCCGTCGCCGGGCATCACCGTGACGATCCAGGGCGTGGTCGGCACGCTGGCGACACTCGCCTTCACCCCCTTCGTCTCGCTCATCCATGGCCGGCTGATCACGCCCGCGGCGGCGGAATACCTCGCCGACCAGAAGCGCGCGACAGACTCCGCCGATGGGCTGGTCAGCGCGTTCGACAGGCTGGTCCCGGTGTTTGAGGCGGTGCGCAAGCGCGGCGGCAAGTGCTTCCTCATGGCGCATAGCATGGGTCACCAGATCCTGGCGGGGGCACTGGCCCGACCGCAGGCGCCGACATCGATCCTGTTCGACGAAGCCTTCCTGTGCGCAGGCGACCATGAGAGCGCACCCCAGGGCATGGCTCCGGCCTGGATCAAGACTCTGCAGATGATCGCCAAGCGCGTGCACATCTATGCCAGCGAGGCCGATGATATTCTCAAGGTGAGCCAGGGCGTTAACGGGCATGAACGGCTCGGCCAACGCGGCGAGGCCGGGTTGGACTTCGCCAAGGTGAAGGGCGTCCGCCGCATCGACTGCACCGCGACCAAGGCGCTGGATATCACCAGCGACGGCAATACCGGGCACTATTATTACCGCCGGGTTCCTGCGGTGCGCGACGACATCGCGGCCGCGATGGCCGGCAAGAAGATGGGCGCGGTCTCGCTGCCGGAGTGAGGGCCAGGTCATCACGCCAGCGAAGCGACGCTTGAGCGCCCCATCGCCCGCGCCTAGTCTCCGCGCCAGATTGAGGAGACCACCGATGCGCCGCATGAGCCTTGCCCTGCTGCTGATGAGCAGCACCGCGTTGTCGGCGGCCGACCTTCCGGTGCGCAGCGTCACGCTCTCCTCGGGTGGCCTCGCGCAGATTGAACGGGTGGGGGAGGTGGCGGCCGGTGGATCGGCGACCTTCCGAGTGCCTACCGAGGATATCGACGACCTGCTGCGCAGCCTGGTCGTGGCCGACCCCGCCGGCACGGTGGAGGGGGTACGCCTGCCGGCCCGCGACCTGGCCGAGGAGGCCTTCCGCGGCCTGCCACTGCGCCCGGGGGACTTCGCCAGCCGTGCCGCCCTGATCACCGCGTTGCGGGGACAGGAGGCGACGGCGGGTGGCTCCACGGGGCGTATCGCCGATGCCGCCGAGACCCAGGCCGGGCTGCGCGTGACCCTGATCACACCCACCGGCTTTGTCACGATCCTGCTGCGCGAGGGCGAGGATATCCGCCTGTCCGACACGACCCTGGCCGGGCGCGTCGCCCGCGCGGCGGAGGCCGTGGCCGCGTCGCGCACCAATGACGAGCGTCGTGTGGAGATCGCGCTGCGTGCCAATCGCGCGCGGGATGTCGCGGTGCTTTACGTAACCGGCGCGCCGGTGTGGAAGCCGTCCTGGCGGCTTCTTGTTCCGGCACCTGGTTCTGCGCAGACCATGGCGCGGCTGCAGGGCTGGGCCGTGGTGGAGAATGCTTCCGGTGCGGATTGGGAACGCATTCGCCTCGCGCTTGTCTCCGGCGAGGCGGCGGCCTTCCACCAGCCGCTCTATGACCCCATCCGGGTGCCGCGCATCGAGATGCCGGTGCGGGTGCCCGATGCGGTGCGCGTGACTGCCGATACCGGCACTCGACCGCCGCCGCCCGCGCCAGCGCCTTTGGTGCGCGCGGCGCCATCCGCGCCTGCGGCGCCCAGCACCCAGGCCGCGCGGGGCGGCGTAGCGGAAATGGCAGCGCGCGACCGAGCCCAGCCTTCGGAACCGGCGCTGCCGATCCAGGCTGCCGTGACCGCCGGGCGCGTTGCCTTTGTTCTGGGCGAGCCGGTCACCATACGCGCCGGCGAGACGGCGAACGTGCCCTTCCTTGATGCCCGCCTGCCGGCCGAGCGCGTGTGGTGGGTTCAGGATCTCGCTGCCCGCAACCCGCTCTCGGCGCTGCGCCTGCGCAACGCGCTGGCGACCGCGCTGCCCGATGGCCTTGCCACCGTCTATGGCGCGGAGGGCAATGAGGCTGGCGCCTTCCTCGGCGATGCCGAGATCAGGACCATGGCGGTGGGCGACACGCGGCTGCTCGCCTTCGCGCGCGACCGGGACGTGCAGTTCACCACCGCCACCTCCTCCACGGATCGCGTGGTCCGGGTGGCCGCCGCACGTGGGATCGTGAAGCTTGAGGTGACACGCACCGAGGAACTCGCGATTGCCGTCGACCCGCGTGAGGGCCGCGGGCCGCTTGTGATCGACCTGCCGCGCCGGGCAGGTGCGGTGCCACGCTTCCCCGTGGTTGCGGAGGGCGATTTCGGCCTGCGCACGGAATCGACACTGGCCGCCGCGCCGGTGACGCTGCGCTTTCCCTTTGATCGCCAGACCGGCCAGGACATCCCACTTTGGGACGCCGGTCTTGGCGACCTGGTGCTGCTGCGCTGGCGGGAATTCGACCTGGAGCAGAACCAGCGCCGCCTGCCCGGCGGGCCGGGCACGCTGGAGAACCTCCAGGCGATCCTGGGCCGTACCGCGGCGGATACGCCTGGCCGCGCTGAGTTGGTAGCAACGGTCGAGGGCCTGCAAGGCGTCCGCCGGCTGCTCGATGATTTGCGCACCCGCGTGCGCGTCTGGCGTGTCTCCGAAGCAAGCTTGACCCGGGCCCGCCAGGCGGTGGAAGACCGCACCGGCGCTGAACGTGCCGAAGCCCAGCGACGCCTCAACCAGGCATCGCGCGAATCCGAAACAGCGGCGTCTGCCGCCGACACCGCCTGGGAAGCATGGCTGCGCGCCGTGCAGGCCCTGCTGGCCCGAGGAGCCTGAGCCCATGTCCGCGACCAATCCCGCCCCCGATGCTGGCCCGATCCCCGGCATATTCCGCGCCGTCGAAGCGGTGGAGGCCGGGCGCCATGGCGCGCTGCGCCTCGATCGCACCAGCGGCTTTGCCTTCGCGCGCCAGCTCAACGCCGTGCCGCTGGGCCTGACGGAAATCGTCGCGGCCTCCGAAATCCCGATCGTGCTGACGGCGACCGCGACGCCGGTGCCAGTGGCCGTGCTCGGCATCCGGGCCGAGGAGAACCTGCTGGTGCAGGCGGATGGCGCCTGGCGCGCCGGCGCCTATGTGCCGGGCTGGCTGCGCTGCTACCCGTTCCTGCTGCTGCCGGCGACGGATGCGCCGGACAAGCTTGTGCTCGCGCTCGAAAGCGGCGCGCCACTGCTCAGCACCGAGGCTGGCGAGCCGCTATTCGCCGATGGCGCACCGGGCGAGGTGCTCGCCGGTGCATTGCGCTTCGCCGCCGCGATGCGCGCCGCGCTGCAGGACTCCGTGGCGTTCGGCCTGGCGCTCAACGATGCCGGCCTGCTGCGGCCGCAGCAGGCGGACCTGACGCTGCGCAGTGGCGGCAGCATGCGCGTCGATGGCTTCCTCACCATCGACCCGGACAAGCTCGATGACCTGCCCGATGAGACCTTTCTCGCCTGGCGCCGGCGCGGCTGGGTGGCGCCGCTCTATGCCATGCTGCATTCGTCCCCGCGCTGGGGCCGCCTGCTCGATTGGGCGGCAGAGCGAGCGCAAACCTGAACCCGGCCCGCGCAGGGGGCAGGCATGGATCCTGAGCCCGCCGACGGCACGACGCTGTTCGACCGGGAAGGGCGGGTGCTGTCCGCCTCCGCGGGGGATGCCGCACCGCGCGCGCTGCTGGAGCGGCTGATTCGTGCGGGGGTGCTGCTGGAGGGCGCCGACCTCACCCGGCTGCTGCACGACTGGCCGGGCGCGCAGACGCTGGATGGTGCCGCGCTGGACGGCGCCGACCTGCGTGGCTGCCAGGCAAGTGGCATCTCGATGCGAGGGGCCAGCCTGAGGGGCGCGATCCTGCGCAATGCGGTGCTGCGCGCGGTCGACCTGACGCAGGCAGACCTATCGGGGGCGATCCTCGATGGTGCCGGCCTGCCTGGCGCCGTGCTGAAGCGCGCCCTGCTCGGCCCGCTGCCGCAGGAAAGGGGTGAGCCCGTGCGCCATGTCCTGCGGCCCGAGGCGGATGAATTCGTCCCGTTCCACCGCTGCCTGATCCGCACCGCGGATCTCTCGCGCGCGGATCTGCGGGGTGCGAGCATCCTCTACGCCGATCTATCGAGCGTGGAGCTGACACAGGCCGACCTGCGCGGCGCCCGGATCGAGCGCACGATCCTGCAAGGGGCCGACCTGGGGGGCGCGCGCTTCGACGGCGCGCTGGTGTTCCGTTGCCTGCTCTCCTCGCCGAACCTGCACGAGGTCTCGGCAGAGGGCGCGGTGTTCCGCTCCAACATCTACATGGAATTGCCGGCGCTGCCGCAGATCCTGCTGGCGGGGTGGCGCTTCCCGATGCAGATGATCCGCTACCTGCGGGAGGAGGCGCGGCAGCGGCGCCTGGTGCCCCGCGCCATCCGCACCGACCTCGATCGGATGCTGGGTATGCGGGTGTTTGTGCTGCTGTCGATCCCGCTTGCCGTGACCGTCGCGTGGCAAAGCATCGAGACGGCGCCCGGCGTCAGCACCGTGCTCGCCTTCGGTGCGGTCAGTGTCTTTGCCGCGCGCCGCTACGTCACCATGGCGCTGCAGGCGGTGATCGTGACCATCTTCGGGCGGTTGAACGATGCCGATGGGGCGCTGCGCGCGGGGCGCCCGGGCGCTGCACTTGCGGTGCTGTTCCTGCCCGGCGCTGCTTCGCACCGGATCATGCCGCATGTACCGGCGGAGGATGAGGAGGAGCCACCGAAGGCGTAGCGTCCCCTCTATCGGCCCGCTAAGCGGGCCGCGGGCCCGAATGGGCGAACGCCGCTCGTGCGGCAGGATTCAAGCAGGCGGAGCCTGTGCCCGCCGCTTGAGGGCACATTATACGTGGAAGCTTTCCCCGCATCCGCAGCGGCCCTTCTCGTTCGGATTGGTGAAGGTGAAGCCAGCCGATAGCGTCTTCACCTCGTAGTCCATCACCGTGCCGATCAGGAACAGCGTTGCCTTACGGTCCACCAGGACAGTCACGCCCTTGTCGGTCACCGTCTCGTCGCCGGGCCCTGCCGCATCGACCCAGGTGAGGTCATAGCTCATGCCCGAACAGCCCTTGGTGCTGACGGCGACGCGCAGCAGCTTGCCCGCGTCGCCCTTCGCGTACAGCGCTCGCAGGCGCTCGGCCGCATCCTCCGACAATGTCATCAGAGGCGGCAGGGAACGCCGCGCGCGGGGCGCTTGGGTGGTGGTGCTCATGGCGCGATCCTCAGTACATGTTGAGCGCGAGGCGAGCGTCTTCGCTCATGCGCGTCTGGTCCCAGGGCGGATCCCAGACGATCTCGACCTTGACCGTGCCGATGCCGGGGATGAGGCGCACCGCTTCCTCCGCCATGCTCGGCAATTCCTGCGCCGAGGGGCAGGAGGGGGTGGTGAGCGTCATCTCGATCTTCACATTGGTGCCGTCCTCGATCTCGATCGCGTAGATCAGGCCGAGCTCATAGATATCGACCGGGATCTCCGGGTCGAACACGGTCTTGATCATGCCGATCACGGCATCTTCCGAGATGGCGGCCGCAGGCGGCGGGGTCTCGCCCTCAGGTGTCCAGGCGCCGTGGACCGGGGCGCTCACATCATGATTCACTGGAGGCCTCCGTGGCGCCGGCGAGTGCAGCGTGCAGCGTGTGCCAGGCAAGCGTTGCGCATTTCACACGGCTGGGAAATTCATGCACGCCCGAAAGCGGCGAAAGGCGCTCCATCTCGTCTTCGAGCGAAGCCGCGCAATGCGGGCAGGTTCCGGTCATAGCGAGATCCCGGAATTGGGCAGCAAGCACCTCCGCCTCTGCTGGCGTCTTGCCGCGCACCGTCTCGGTCATGAGCGATGCGGAGGCGGTGGAGATGGCGCAGCCGCGGCCCTGAAAAGCCGCGTCGTCGATGCGGTCGCCTTCGCCAAGCTTGAGGAACAGCTCGATCCGGTCGCCGCAGAACGGGTTGTCGCCGCGCGCGGTGCGTGTCGCGTCCTCAAGCCTGCGGAAGTTCCGCGGCTTGCGGCCATGGTCGAGGATGACTTCCTGGTAGAGATCGCGCAGGTCGTCAAACATGGCGCGCCTCCTTCGGCGTGAAGAACTTCCGTGCCTCGACCAGGGCCTCGGCCAGAAAATCAACCTCCTCGAGCGTGGTGTAGAGGCCGAAGGAGGCGCGGCAGGTGCCGCCATCCAGCCCGAAGCGCGTGTGCAGCGGCTCTGCGCAATGCCGGCCCGCGCGCACCGCGATGCCCACGCGGTCGAGCAGCGTGGACAGGTCATGCGCGTGCGCATTGTCGAGTGAGAAGGCGAAGACGCCGCCGCGATCCTGCGCGCGCCCGAGGATGGACAAGCCCTCGATCTGCGACAGCCGCGCCATGGCGTGTTCGGTCAAAGCGCGTTCATGCGCCTCAAGCGCGGGCATGCCGATGGCGGTGACGTAGTCGATCGCCGCGTGAAGGCCGACCGCCTCGATGATCGCTGGCGTCCCGGCTTCGTGCTTCGCCGGCACCTCCGCCCAGGTTGAGCGTTCCAGCGTGACCGAGGCGATCATGTCACCGCCACCATAGACCGGCGGCATCGCGTCGAGCAGCGCGAGGCGGCCCCACAGCACGCCTATGCCGGTCGGCCCATACAACTTGTGGCCGGTGAAGACATAAAAATCCGCCCCGATCGCCTGCACATCGACGGCGCGATGGACGGCCGCCTGGCTACCATCGAACAGCACCAGGGCACCCGCCTCATGCGCCATGCGGGTGATCTGCGCGGCAGGCGTGACGGTGCCCAGCACGTTGGACATGTGCGTGACGGCAACCAGCTTCACGCGGCCATCGCGCAGCTTGCCGGCATAGTCTTCGAGGTCGAGTTCGC
>JBKJNV010000274.1:0-3219 GCA_046593435.1 Roseomonas sp. | reverse complement strand
GCCCGCCGGCACGGCGATTATGCGACGGTCGGCCTCGCCGCGACATCGGCGCCGGCGCTGGCCTTCTTCGGCGTGGCGGATCGCCCGCTGCGCTTTGCTGGCGTCGAGGCCGCGCTGTCCGGCCAGGGGATTGATGCGGCGGTCGCGCTGCTGCGTACCACGCTCGAACCCATCGCTGACCTTGATCACGCCGCTGCGACGAAATTGCACCTCGCCGGCGTGCTGCTGCGCCGCGTTGCGGCGGAGCTGCGCGCATGAACGACGCCGAGGAGCTGCGCGCATGAGTGACGAGATGATGATCGCTTTTACGCTGAACGGCGTCGCCATGCGCCGGCGCGTGCCGGTGCGCCTGCATGCCGTGGATGCGCTGCGCGAGGTGTTCGGCCTCACCGGCTCGCGCGTTGCCTGTGAGCATGGGTCCTGTGGCGCCTGCACCATCCGTGTCGATGGCGCGGCGGTGCGTGGGTGCCTGATGCTCGCGCCGCAGCTGGACGGCGCCGATGTCTGGACCATCGAGGGGCTGACCGCGACGGGTGAAATTGCCGATCTGCAAGCGGCCTTCCACGCCCGCAACGCCATGCAGTGTGGCTACTGCACGGCAGGGATGCTGATCACCTCGGCCGCTTTGCTGGAAGCGGGGCAGCCTGCCACGCGCGCTGAGATCCGCGAGCATCTGTCGGGGAATTACTGCCGTTGTACCGGCTATCAGGCCATCATCGACGCGGTCGAGGAAACGCTCGCCGCACGGAGGGCTTCGGCATGAACCACGCGTCCGGCAAGGGCTTCATCGGCGCCTCGCCGCCGCGGCCCAATGGGCGGCGGCTGCTGGAGGGCCGCGCGCGCTACGTCGATGACCTGGCGCTGCCGCGGCTGGCGCATGTTGCCTTCCTGCGCAGTCCGCACGCGCATGCGAATTTCACCATCACCGACACGGCGGCCGCGCGCGCCATGCCCGGCGTGCTGGATGTTGTCACGGGGACCGACCTCGCCGCGACTGTCAAACCATTCGCCGGGCTGCTGGACCACTTCAAGGGCATGAAGGCCGCTGATCAGCGATGCATGGCGGTGGACCGCGCCTGTTGGCAGGGCGAGGCGGTGGTCGCCGTCATCGCCGAAACCCGCCGCGAGGCGGAGGATGCGGTGGCGGTGCTTGGGGTCGACTGGCACCCTCTCCCGGCCGTCGCCAGCCTGGAGCAGGCGCGCGACGGCACCGTGCTGGTGCATCAGGCCCTGGGCGACAACCAGTGCTTCACGCGCGAGGTGGAAGGCGGCGACTGGGACCGCGCCATCGCCGCCGCCGACCACGTGATCGAGCGCCGTTTCCGCTTTCCCCGCCACACCGGCGTCTGCCCCGAGGGGCGCTCCATCATCGGCGACTGGAATCCCGCCGATGCGCGGCTGACGGTGCACATCTCGCACCAGGCGCCGCACATGATCCAGGATTGCTACGCGCGGCTGCTGGGTCTGGAGGAAGGGCAGGTGCGCGTCGTCTGCCCCGATTGCGGCGGCTCCTACGGCATCAAGACGCATGTCTATGGCGATGAGCTGGCGGTCTGCGCGCTGTCGATGCGGCTGGGCCGGCCGGTGAAGTTCGTGGCCGACCGGCTGGAATCCTTCCTCTCCGACATTCACAACCGCGACCATGACGTGACCGCGCGCATCGCGGTGTCGAAGGACGGGACCATCCAGGCCATCGGCTATGACGGCACGCAGGCGATCGGCGCCTATTCCGTCTATCCGCGGACCAGCGTGGTGGAGGGCAACCAGATCGCGAACATCACCGGGCAGTGGTACCGGCTCGCGGCCTATCGCGCGAAGGTCCGCGCGCTGTTCACCAACCTCGCGCCCTATTCCAACTATCGCGCCGTGGGGCACCCGGTGGCGATCGGCGTGACCGAGGCGCTGGTGGATGCGGCGGCGCGAACCATCGGGATGGATGCCGTCGAGATACGCCGACGGAACCTGTTGCGCGACGAGGATTTCCCCTGCCAGACCCCCTCGGGCATGAAGTTCGAGGGCATGTCCCACCACGCCTGCCTGGCCAAGATCCAGCAGATGATGGGGTATGAGGCGCTGCGGGCCGACCAGGCCGAAGCCCGCGCGCGGGGTGTGTTTCGCGGCATCGGCATCGCCAGCATGATCGAGATCACCAACCCATCGGCGATGTTCTACGGCGTGGGTGGGGCACGCATCTCGGCGCAGGATGGCTGCACCGTGCGGATGGAGCCCGGCGGCGGCGTGGTGGTCCTGCATGGCTGCGGCGAGCAGGGCCAGGGCACCGAGACGGTCTACGCACAGATCGTCGCCGACGCCGTGGGCGTGGACATGGCGCGCGTGCGCCTGGTCACTGGCGACACCGACGCCACCCCCTATGGCGGCGGCACCTGGGCCAGCCGCGGCGCCGGCGTTGGCGGCGAGGCGGCCTGGCGCGCTGGACGCGCGCTGCGCGACAACATCCTCGACCTCGCCGCGACAATCCATCAGCGCGACCGCGGCAGCCTGGATATCCGGGGGAGCGTTGTCGTGGACGCCGAGGGCGCTCGTGTCACCGACCTCGCGGAGATCGGCCGAGTGGCGTATTTCAGGCCGGACACGCTCGCACCCATGCTGCCGGAGCTGTCGGTGACGCGGCACTACCTGCCGACGCAATACCCCTTCAGCTTCACCAATGGCGTGCTGGCCTGCCACCTGGAAGTGGACCCCGAGACGGGCGGCATCACGCTGCTGCGCTTCTGGGCGGTGGAGGATTGCGGCCGCGTGCTCAACCCGCTGCTGGTGGAAGAACAGATGCGCGGCGCCATCGTCCAGGGCATTGGGCCGACGCTGTATGAGGAATGCCGCTACGATTCACAGGGCCAGATGATCAACGGCTCGATGGCCGACTACCTCGTGCCGATGTCGGCCGAAATGCCGGATATGGAGGTGGCCCATATCGAGACGGTGACGCGCGAATCCGCCATCGGTGCGAAGGGCGCGGGAGAGGCCGGGACGGCGGGGGCGCCGGCCGCCATCATGAATGCGCTGAACGATGCGCTGTCGCCCTTTGGCGCCGAGCTCACCCACATGCCCTTCACGCCCGAGCGTGTGCTCCGCGTGCTGGGTCGTGCGTGAAGCGGCCCTAAGGCGGGACCGCCGTTTCTCGCATCACCGCCTCGGGCGTGCGGTAGCGGGCGGCCATGGCGCGCTCGGCCGCCGTGCTCTGTTGCGCCTGCATGTAGG
>JBKJNV010000124.1:0-5815 GCA_046593435.1 Roseomonas sp. | reverse complement strand
ATCCGCGGCAATGTGCCCGATGCGCGCCTTGCGCAGATGCTGGACCATTTCTGCCAGTATGTCGGCTCCAGCCCCTACCTCGCGCCGGCGGTGATTGCCGGCATCGGCGACATGCAGGCGGCCGAGGGCGTGTGGTACCCCAAGGGCGGCACCCGCGCCGTGGCCGAAGGGCTGGCCAAGCTTGCCGGTGACCTCGGCGCCGACCTGCGCACGGATTCCGACGTGAGCGCCATCGAGGTTGTCGGCGGCGCGGTCAAAAGCGTTACCGTGAATGGCGAACGCTTCCCCTGCGACGCCGTCATCTCGAACATGGACGCGATCCGCACCTACACGGAGCTCGTGAAGGGCAATGAGGGCGAGAGCTACGGCAAGAAAGGCTACCAGCCCGCCTGCTCGGGCGTGGTGCTCTATTTAGGCCTGAACAAGCGCTACGACCATCTCGGCCACCACGACTTCGTCTTCTCCCGCGACGCGGAGGAGGAGTTCGACGCGATCTACCGCCGCGGCATCCCCGCCCCCGACCCCACCGCCTATCTCGCGGCACCCTCGGGCACCGACCCCTCCGTCGCACCCGAAGGCGGCGAGGCGCTGTATGTGCTGGTCCACACGCCCCACCTGCGGCCCGAGCATGACTGGCAAAAAATGTTCCCCGCCTATCGCCAGACGATCCTCGACAAGCTCAAGCGCACCGCCGGCCTCGAAGACATCGAGGAGCGCATCGTCGTCGAACGCGCACTCACGCCGGTTGATATCCATGAGCGCTACCGGGTGCTGGAGGGCGCGATCTATGGCCTCGCCTCGCACGGCGCCTATTTCGGCGCCTTCAAGCCGGGCAATCGCGCGCGCAACATCCGCGGCCTGTATCTCGCCGGCGGCGGAGCCCACCCGGGGCCTGGCATGCCGATGGTGATGATGTCCGGCTGGATCGCGGCCGATTCGATGGATCGAGACGCCGGCGGCCGGGGCATGAGCGACGCCGCCGAACTCGCCGGCCGGCGCGAAGCGATGCTGCCGCAAGCCGCGGAATAACGCCGCGGTCATGATGAATGACCGCTGCTGTTCTTCGTGCCCTCATGTGGCGGGCGCCGCGTCCCGCGTCTCGCCTCGCCGAACGGTCGGCGGCGCCCATTCGGGCGCTCGGCCCGCGGCGCGGCCCGCCTGTCGTTCCCTTCGGCGGTCGGCATGAAGCTCTCGGTCTCGCCCGTCGCGCAGCGTTCGGCGTGGCGGATGGCGTTCTTCCACGTCGCGTTCCGCCACAGCTTCCGCCAGAGCATGGGCGCACTCCGCGTCCCCCATTGGGGCACGCCGCCCGCACCGCTGCCGGCGGCACCCCTGGTCATCGTGGTGAACCACCCCTCCTGGTGGGACGGCATGGGGCCGATGCTGATCGTGCAATCGCTGCTCGATGGCCGGCACGTCTATACGCCGATGGAGGCCGCGGCCCTGAAGCGCTACGCCTTCATGCAGCGTCTGGGTGTCTTCGGGGTGGAAGCCGATAGCGCGCGCGGCGCCGTGGCCTTCCTGCGCACCGCACGCGAGGTGCTGAAAACCCCCGGCCATCTGCTGTGGATCCACGCCGCCGGTCGCTTCCATGATGTGCGCGAACGCCCCGTCCCGCTCACGCCCGGCGTGATCCGCCTTGCCGAGGTCGCGCCCCAGGCCATCTTCCTGCCCCTCGCGCTGGAATACGTCTTCTGGGACGAAAAGCGGCCCGAGGCGCTGGCGGCCTTCGGCCCGCCCATCCCCGGCGAGACGCTCGCCGCGATGCCGCGCCCCGAACGGGCCGATCATTTGCGCCTCGCGCTCGAATCCACGATGGACAGGCTGGCGGCGGCGGCCATCACGCGCGATGCTCAATCTTTCCAAACTGTCATCCGGGGGAAAGAAGGCATGGGGGGCATCTATCAGCTGTGGCGCCGCGCCCGCGCAGCACTGCGCGGCGAACGCTTCGACGCCCGGCACATGGCGGAAGGCGGTAAGCCGTGACCCTGCTCGAGATCGTGCTGCTGCTCACGACAGTCCCGGCCTCCATGGCAGCGGTGAACCTGATGCTGCTGCGCACCCCCCACGGCGCCGTCCCACAGGGCGCGAAGCTGTCCATCCTGATCCCCGCGCGCGACGAGGAAGCCAATATCCGCGCCTGCGTCGAATCCGCGCTGATGCAGCAAGGCGTCGCCCTCGAAGTCATCGTGATGGATGACGGCTCCCGCGACGCCACCGCCGCGATCGTGCTCGAGATCGCCGCGCGCGACCCGCGCCTGCGCCTGGAACAGGCCCCGCCCCTGCCCAAGGATTGGGCCGGCAAGGTCCATGCCTGCGCCCGCCTGGCCGAGCGCGCCACCGGCACCCACCTGCTGTTCCTTGACGCCGATGTGCGCCTGGAAGCCGGCGCCGCCGCCGCCATGCTCGGCCATGCCGCCCGCACCCGCTGCGCCATGGTCTCCGGCGTGCCACGCCAGGTCATCGGCTCGCTCGGCGAGGCCCTGACGGTGCCGATCATCAACCTCCTCCTCGCGGGCTACCTGCCGGGCATGGGGCGCGCCTTCACGCGCGTGCCGGGCATGGCCGCCGGCTGCGGCCAGCTGCAACTGGTCGACCGCGCCGCCTACACCCGCATCGGCGGCCATGAACCGCTGAAATCCTCCCTCCATGACGGGCTCAAACTCGCGCGCGCGCTACGCCGCGCCGGCGAGCGCACCGAACTCGTCCAAGGCGCGAACCTCGCGCGGTGCCGCATGTACGAAGGCTTTGCCGCCAGCTGGAACGGCTTCCTCAAGAACGCCTGCGAAGGCATGGCCACACCCATCGGGCTGCCGATCTGGACCCTCCTGCTCGCCGGCGCCTTCATCGTGCCCTTCCTGCTGCTGCCCAACGATACCCTCGCCGTCGCACTGGCGCTCGGCGTGCGCGCGGTCATCACCTGGCACGCGCGAGAGCCCTGGTGGACCATCCCCCTGCTGCCATTCGCCGTACTCGTCGCACTCGCCATCCAGTGGACCGCACTGGCGCGCGCCATCCGCGGCGGACAAACCTCCTGGAAAGGCCGCGCCTATGGGCCGGCGTGAGGCAAGGCCAGGGGCTCTGCCCCTGGACCCCGCGAGGATCGTGTCGATCCTCCACCTCCATACGTTGGTTCTGGAATTGGGTGAGGGGTTTGAGCCTCGCCGAAGGCGAGGCGGGTTGGGGAGGGGGCGCGTGGAGCTCCCTACGCCAACGGGACCGCGCATGACGCGCCCCCTCCCCAACCCGCCCCATTCAAGCAAGCACAGCCCTCTCCAAGCCCAGCACCAACGCATGCCGGGGTCCGGGGATCGGCGCGATCCCCGGCGGGGGTCCAGGGGGCGGCCCCCCCTGGCCTTGCTCCACGCGTGACCCCATCGCGCGACCATGACCAGGAGAATTTCCCTGTCGCGTCGCGCTTGATTGCGCGTGGTCTGCGTCCTGCGGTGATGGGTTTTTATCGCTTTGTCCGCACGGCGGATGATGTGGCGGATGATCCTGCCTTGGCGTCGGCGGCGAAGTTGGCGCGGCTGGATGCGTTGGAGGCGGCGCTGTTGGATGGGACGTCGGCCGAGCCTGCGGTGCGGGGGCTGCACGCTTCGGGTGCGGGCGTGGCTGAGGCGCGGGCGATGCTGGGCGCGTTCCGGCAGGATGCGGTGCAGGCGCGGTATGCGGATTGGGATGGGTTGATGGCGTATTGCGCGCTGTCGGCGGCACCGGTCGGGCGGTTTCTGTTGCGGCTGCATGGCGAGGATGCGGCGCTGTATCCCAAGGTGGATGCGTTGTGCGCGGCGTTGCAGGTGTTGAACCACGTGCAGGATTGCGCAGGCGACCGCACGACGCTGAGGCGCATCTACCTGCCGGAGCCATGGCTGGGGGATGCCGCGGTGTTCTTCGCACCCGGTGAGGCTGTGCGGCGGCGGCCGGTGCTGGATGCCGTGCTGGACCGGGTCGATGATTTGTTGGACCAGGCGGCGGGGTTTCCGGAGGCGTTGCGCTCGCGCGGCCTCGCGATGCAGAGCCGGGTGACGATCGCGCTCGCGCGGCGGCTGCTGGGCAAGCTGCGGGTTGCGGACCCGGTGCTGGGTCGGGTGGCTGTGGGCCGGGTGGATTTCGCGCGGGCGTTTCTGCGCGCGCCGTTGGCGGGACCGGGCGATGCGGCGCTGGTGCGCGCTCGGGTGGGGCGGGCGGGCAGTTCGTTTGCGCGCGGCATGGCGGCGCTGCGGGGCGAGCGGCGGCGCGCGCTGTATGCCGTCTATGCCTTCTGCCGCGCGGTGGACGACATCGCCGACGCCGAGATGCCGGAGGGCGAGAAACGCCTGTTCCTCACGCGCTGGCGCGCCAAGCTGGGGGCACCGGATTGTGCCCTGTCGCGTGAGCTGGCCAGGGCGCGCGCCGGCCATGCGCTGCCGGTCGCGGAATGCGAGGCGATGATCGCCGGCATGGAGGCCGACGCCGCCGACCGCGTGCGCGTGGCGGACCAGGCCGGGCTGGACCTGTATTGCCGCCAGGTCGCGGGCAGCGTGGGCGCGATGGCGGTGCGCATTTTCGGCGCGCCGGGGGCGGAGGATTTCGGCCTCGCACTCGGCCGCACATTGCAACTGGTGAACATCCTGCGCGATGTCGATGAGGATGCGCTGCGCGACCGCGTCTATGTGCCGCTCGATTTGTTGGCGGCCGAGGGTGTGGCCGATGGCCCGGCCGCGGCGATGATCGTGCAGCCTGGTTTCGCACGCGCTTGCGCCACGCTGGCGGTGCAGGCGCAGGCAGGGTTCGCGGCGGCGGAGCGCGCGCTCGCGGTGGGCGACTCGGCGCCGCTGCTGCCGGCGCGAGTGATGATGTGGGGCTATCGGCGGCTGCTGGACCGGCTGCTGGCGCGCGGCTTCATCCCGCCACGGCAGCGGCCGAGGCTTGGTGCGGCGGAGAAGCTGCGCATGGCGCTGGCCGCCGCGCGGCTCGCCCCGGTCTAGCGCATGGCGGGTGCTGTGCATGTGGTGGGCGCGGGCGTCGCGGGCCTCGTCGCCGCGTTGCGGCTGGCGCGCGATGGCCATGCGGTGACGCTGCATGAGGCGACGCCCGAGGCGGGTGGCCGCTGCCGCGCGCTGCCCGACGGGACCGACAACGGCACCCATGCGCTGACCGGCGCGAATACGGCCGCACTGGGTTTCCTGCGCGAGATCGGCGCGGCAGATGGCTGGGTGGAGCCGGAGCCCGGCGCGCTGCCGGTGTTCGGCCTGGGCGATGACACCGCGCGGCGGGTCGCACTTGCGCCCCTGGGGTGGCGGCACGCGGCGGCGCGGCCGGCGGGGGTGTCGTTGGGTGCGCTCTGGGCGCTTTCCACCGGGCAGGGCAGCGTCGCGGCGGCGCTGCGCCGGCACCCGGATTTCCTGCGCGGCTTTGTGGAACCGCTGACCGTCGCTGCACTCAACACGCCGGTGGCGGAGGCCTCGGCGCCGCTGCTGCGGGCGGTGCTGGCGCGGCTGCTCGCACCGGGTGCGGCGCGGGTGCTGGTGGCGCGGCAGGGGCTGGGGCCGGACCTGATCGCGCCGGCGCTGGCGGCGTTGCGGCGGGCGGGCGTGCCGCTGCGCTTCGGCGCGCGGCTGCGCGGGCTGGAGAGTCGGGATGGTCGCGTGCAGGCGCTGGAGATCGGCGCGCATCGCGTCGTCCTCGGCCCGCGCGATGCGGTGGTCCTCGCCCTGCCGGCATGGGAAGCGGCGCGGCTGATCCCCGGCCTGCCGGTGCCCGCCGCGCATGCGCCCATCCTGAACATCCATTATGCGCGCGGGGGCGAGGGGCCGGTGCGCTTCCTCGGCCT
>JBKJNV010000541.1:0-5642 GCA_046593435.1 Roseomonas sp. | reverse complement strand
GCCCAGCACGCCCGCGAAGACCTCCATCCGATCACCACAAAGCGCGATGATGTCGCGCACCCGCGTCACCTCCAGCGTGCTCTCCTTGACGTAGCGGCAGTTCGGAATGCGGGAGAGTTCGGCCAGGATCGGCGGCGTGAGGTCCACATTCGCGGTCGCTGGGTTGTTGTAGACCATGATGGGGATGCCGATGGCGCGCGCGATCGCGTCGTAATGGTGCTGCAGCTCCTCGGCCGTGGGGACGGAGTAGAAGGGCGGGATGACCATCACGCCGTCCGCACCCTGGGCCTCGGCTTCCTTCGAGAGGGCCACGGCCTCGCGCGTGTCCTCGGTGCCGGTCCCCACCAGCACGGGCACGCGGCCGGCCGCGGTCTTGACCACGCAATCCACGATCGCCGCGCGCTCCTCGCGCGAGACGGAAAGGAACTCGCCCGTGCTGCCGAGCGGGATGAGGCCGCGCACGCCGCCGGCGATCTGGTACTCGACCAGCCGGCGCAGCGCCGCCAGATCCACGGCGGACCCATCCGCCGTGAAGGGCGTGATGAGGACGGTGTAGGTTCCGCGGAAAGGCTCGCCCGCCATCTTGTCCTCCATGCTCTGTCGCTTGATGATGGAAGGAGAATGCAAGACACGCACCAGCGCAAGCCATGCGGCTGACCGGCGGCGGGGCAAACCCGCTCGGGCCACCGATCGCCTTCACCTTCGAGGGTGAGTCCGGCCCGCAGCGGATCGAGGCACTGACCGGCGAGACGGTCGGCGCCGCCCTGTCCGCCGCGGGGGTGCTGGCCTTCCGCCGCACCGCGTCCGGGGCGCCGCGCGGGCTGCATTGCGGCATGGGCGCCTGCTGGGACTGCCTGGTGACGGTGGACGGGCGAGCCCACCAGCGCGCCTGCATGACCAAGGCGCGGGACGGGATACGCGTCACCGGGGCCGTGCCCGCCGCCCTTGCCCCGCTGACTGCCGGATCCATGACCGAGGAGGCGAGGGCGCCTGACGTGCTGGTGGTCGGCGCCGGTCCGGCCGGGCTGGCCGCCGCAGTCGCCGCGGCCGAGGCCGGCGCTTCCGTCCTGCTGCTCGACGAGCGTGCCGAACCCGGTGGCCAGTACCTGAAGGGAACCCCGGCGCACCGCATCTCCCGCCCCGACCGCCAGTTCCGCGAGGGCATTGCCTTGCGCGCCCGCGCCGCCGCGGCCGGCGTGGAGGTCCTGGCCGACGCGGTCGCCTGGGGCGCCTTCCCGCCCGGCGAGGTGCACGGAGCGATCGAGGCGGCAGCCGATGCGGCCCACGCCGCAGACGTCGCGGTGCTGCACGAGGGTCGCGCCCTGCTCATCCGCCCGCGTCGGCTTGTCCTGGCCCCCGGCGCGCATGAGCGGCCCGTCGCCATCCCCGGTTGGACGCTGCCGGGCGTGATGACCACGGGTGCGATGCAGACCCTGGCGCGCGCGGGCCGCATCTCCCCTGCCGGCCGCGTGGTGATTGCGGGCAACGGGCCGCTGAACCTGCAGCTCGCCATGGAGCTTCTCTCGGGCGGGGTCGAGGTAGCCGCCGTGGTGGAGACCGCGCCGCGCCCAGGGGCGGGCCTCTGGCGCCAGGCGCTGCGCATGGGGTTTTCGGCGCCGGACCTTGCCTGGGACGGCACCCGCTACCTGTTGGCTCTGCGGCGCGCGGGGGTGGAGGTGATCTGGGGCGCCACCCTGCTGGGCTGCGAGGGAGATGGGGCCTTCGCTGCCCTCCGCATCGCCACGGCGGCCGGGGAGCGGCGCATCGCCGCCGGCGTTTGCGCACTCAACCATGGCTTCCAGGCCGAGACGGGGCTTGCCCGTGCCCTGGGCGCCGCGCACCGCGTCGGCGCCCAGGGCGCGCTGGAGACGGTGACGGACGCGGAGGGGCGCACCAGCCTGCACAGCGTCTTCGCGGTCGGCGATGGGGCGGCGATGGGCGGCGCGCGGGTGGCGCTGGCGCGTGGCCATATGGCGGGACAGGCAGCGGCCCGCGATCTGGGGCGCCCCGTGCCGGGCCAGGCGGACCGCCGCGCCCTGGACCGGGCGCTGGGCTTCCAGCGTGATCTCTGGCGCGTCTTCGCCGCCCCGTCGCTGGCTCCTCCGCCGGACGACACCATCGCCTGCCGCTGCGAGGAGGTCACCGCGGGCGCGCTGCGTGGGTATGGCAGCGCCATGGCCGCCAAGCGCGCCACCCGTGCGGGGATGGGCCGCTGCGGCGGGCGCTTCTGCGCCACCACGCTGCACGGGATCCTCGGCGCGGCGGCGGATGAGGCCGGGTTCGCCGCGCCGCGCGCGCCCGTCCGCCCGGTGCCGGCCGCAGCCTTGATGCGAGAGGCGCCATCCCAGGGCCACCACCACGGCATCCCCGAACCGCCCATGCCCGGCTGGAACACCGCATCCCGCGCGCCTGCGCCCGAGGATTGCGACGTGCTGGTCATCGGCGGCGGCGTGGTGGGCCTCTCCTGCGCATTGCACCTCGCCAGGGGTGGCACCGCGGTGACCGTCGCGGATCGCGGCGAGCCCGGCCTGGGTGCGAGCACCACCAATGCCGGGTCGCTGCACATCCAGCTCCTGGCCTATGATTTCGACGGGACGGGCGACCCTGGGCCGCTCGCCTCGGCCCTCGCGCTCGGACCGGAATCGGTGGCCCTGTGGCGGGAGATCGCGCGGCAGGCCGGCGAGGATCTGGGGATCCGCACCGAGGGCGGGCTCATTCTGGCCGACGATGCGGAGACCTTCGAATGGCTCCGCCGCAAGACGGATTTCGAGAGCACGCGCGGCATCGCGGCCGGGATGATCGGGGCCGAGGAGGTCGCCCGCATCGCGCCCGCCCTGGATCGCCGCTTCTTTGGTGCGGCCTGGTGCCCACAAGAAGGGCAGATGGACCCGTTGCGCGGCACTGCCGCCCTTCTCCGCCTCACCCGTGCGGCGGGGGCGCATGTGGTCTCCGGACTGGACGTCACGGCGATCGAGAAGCTGCGCACCGGCTTCCGGATCACCACACCCTCCGGGGCCTTCGGGGCCGGGCAGGTGGTGAATGCCGCGGGGCCGCATGCCATGCGCGTCGCGGAACTTGCGGGCGTGCGACTGCCGATGCGACTTATCGTGCAGCAGGTAATTGTCACCGAAGCCGGGCCGCCGCTGCTGCGCCCCCTGGTGCAATGGGCCCGGCGGCATCTCTCGCTCAAGCAGGGGGATGGGGGGCATCTGCTGATCGGCGGCGGCTGGCCCGGGCGGCTGGGCGCCGACGGCGCCGCGCGGCTGTTGCGCTGGTCGATGGAGGGCAATCTGCACATTGCGGGCGCGGCGCTGCCCGCACTTGCCGGGCTGCACGTCCTGCGCGCCTGGGCGGCGCCGAACATCCTGCTCGACCGCGGCCCGATCGTGAGCGGGACGCCGGGCGTGCCCGGGATGTTCCATGCGGTCACGAGCAATGGCTGGACCCTCGGGCCGATCATCGGGCGCATGGCGGCGGAGCTCGCGATGGGACGGCAGGGCCTGCCGGCCGCCTTCGCGCTCGCCTGACGGCGATCTTGCACCGCGCCCTCTTCTTGCGTGCCCTGGGGCGTACGGCATTGACAGGACCGTCGCTCGCCGCCGACCTTCCGCCCACATGAGCGAGGGCGGCAGCACGGTGACGGTAATGACCCAAGAGGCAGAGGCCGCCATCGCCCTGCTGCGCGACCTCATCGCCCTGACGCGGGACGGGGAGGCGGCGGTGCAGGACCGCCTCGCCGAGGAATTCCGCGCGGCCGGCTGCACCGTGGAGCGCCTGCGCTACCGCCCAGCCGAGGTCCCGCTGCGCGAGGAATTCGCGAGCGAGGCGGCCATCGCGACGGAAAAGCGCGAGGCGGTGATCGCGCGCCTCGCGGGCACTGGCGGCGGCCGCAGCCTCATCCTCTTCGCCCACCCTGATGGCGAGGCCTTCGGTCCCGATCATGGCTGGCGCCGGGACCCCTTCGCGGGAGAGATCGCGGATGGGCGTCTGTATGGCTGGGGCGTGGCGGATGACCTGGCGGGTGTCGCGATCATGGTGGAGGCGGTGCGGCGCGCGGCCGCCGAAGGCCCACTCCGGGGCGACGTGATCCTGGCGAGCACGCCGAGCAAGCGCCATGCGCGCGGGGTCCACGCCGTCATGCATCATGGCCATCGCGCGGATGCGGCGGTCTACGTCCATCCCGCAGAATCGGGAGCGGGCATGCGGGAGGTGAAGACGCTGGCGAGCGGCCAGGTGATCTTCCGCGTGACCGTGGCCGGCCGCCTGCCCGACACGCTCGAGCCCGGCCACGCCGCCTTCGCGCACACCGCGGTGAACCCGATCGAGCGGATGATCCCGGTCATGACGGCGCTGCGAGCCCTCGATGCGCGCCGCGGCGAGCGTGTGCGACACCCTGCGCTGCAGGCCGCGATCGGGCGTTCCACCAATCTTCTCATCTCGCGGATCGAGGGCGGCACCAAGGCGGGACGCGTTCCCGAGGCGTGCTCGATCCTCGTCGCGCTATCCTTCCCGCCGGGCGAGAGCCTCGCCGGCGTTCAGGCGGAGGTGGAGGCGGCCGTGGCGGAAACGGCCGGGGCGGAAACGGCTGGGGCGGATGCCTGGCTGTGCGACCATCCACCGCAACTCGACTGGATCTCCGGCGTGACGGGGAGCGAGGTGTCGGAGAGCGATCCGCTGTGGATCGAGACCTCGCGTGCGGTGCAGGCCGTCACGGGGGAGCCGCCCTACGTCAATCCGCTGCACACCTCCTCCGATATCCGCAACCCGATGGTCCAGCATGGCATCCCGTGCGTCGGCCTCGGCCCGCTGTGCGGCGACCTCACGCATAATGGCAGCCGGGACGAATGGGTCGATGCGGCCGATTACGTGCGTGCGGTGGAGGTGGGCGCGCGGCTGATCCGGAACTGGTGCGGCTAGGGCTGGCCGTGTCGCGGAGCGCCTGTCGCCGGGAGGCGGGGGGCGGTCCGCCTGGATACGGCCGGCGCCATTGCTTGGAGTCCTTCTTGCTTGTGGGCATCATTGAAGATGGTGGCCGGACTCTGACCGCGTCGCCCGGAGCCGGAGATATTTCGCATGATCCCTCGCCGTCGCATTCTCGCGGCCGTCCCGGTCGCCCTGGCCGCTCCGCGCATCGCGACCGCACAGGGCTCCTGGCCCCAGCGGCAGATCCGCCTCGTCGTGCCCTATCCGCCAGGCGGTGCGAGCGACATCTCGGGCCGCCTGCAGGCGCTGGTCCTGCAGGAGGCGCTCGGCGTTCCGGTGGTGGTGGACAACCGCAGCGGTGCGGGCGGAACGCTGGGGACCGCCCATGTCGCCCAGAGCGCGCCTGACGGCTACACCATCATGATGGCGAGCCCGTCCTCGCACCTCGGCGCGCCGCTGCTGTTCCGCACGCCAGGCTATGAGGGCGTGGATGATTTCACCGCCATTGCCACTTTCTCCATCGGCACGGCGCTGGTCGGCGTCAATCCGCGCCTGCCGGTCCAGAACATCCCCGAGTTGATCGCCTATGCGCGGGCGCGGCCGGGCCAGCTCAACTTCGGCTCCGCCGGCGCGGGTGGGGCGAACCACATGCTCGGCGTGCTGTTCATGCAGCGGACGGGCGTGGAGCTGACGCACGTGCCCTATCGCGGCGCGGCGCC
>JBKJNV010000534.1:0-8185 GCA_046593435.1 Roseomonas sp. | reverse complement strand
TCGCCTTGATGGAGTTTTCGAGCACGCTTTGCATGGCATGGTCCCTTGATCGAACCCCAGATATCAGGCGCCATGGCATCTGAATACGAAAGGATGACCATGTCTCGATCGGGCCCGGCCACCCGCGAACCCGGCCGAACCGCGCCGCAAACCGTGCGGCCCGGCCGATGAGGCTGCCGCGCGGCGAGACCGCACCGCCCTGGCTCACGCCGCTGTTGCTGACGCTCGCCTTCGCGGGGCTGGTCGCGGGCGGGGTCGCGGACCGCAACGCCTGGGCGCCGCCCGGCTGGGCCATGGCATTGGCGGCGGCGGGGCTCGGTGCGCTGCACTTTCTGATGCCGCGGGGGCTTCACTTCGCCATCGGCACCACAGCCGGGCTCGGCATCTACATGGCGCTCTACGTCATCATCGGCCGCGCGGCATTTCCCCAGGCCGAACCCTGGTCCGTGGGTCCGGCATTCCTCGCACCCGTGGTCTGCTTCCTCGGCGCATGCCTGGTCCGGCGCCGCCGTCTGCGCCTGCTCGCGGCACGTGCCGGGCCGGTGGACCTGCGCCACCTCCGCCGCATGGGCCGATGGCTGGTGCCGGCCTTCCTCGTCGCGACTGTCTCCATGGCATTTCCGGTCAATCGGCTCGGCGGGGCGATGCAGGGCGTGGCCCTGGTGGTGGGCATGTCGATCATCGGGATGATCGTCGCTGCCTCCGTCGAGGGCGTCGTGCTGCTGCTCGTCGATACGGCCATCATCCTCGAAGACCTGGGCGAACGCATCGCCGTGATCGCGGTGCCGATGGTCGCGTTCACAATGGTCTATTCAATCCTCGTCGTGGCCTTCGGCGCCGTCTACCGCATCGCCGATGGGCTTTCGCGCGTGCCGCTATTCCACATCTCCGGCTCAGGCCAATCGCTGGCCTTCCCCGATGCGCTCTACTTCTCCCTGGTGACGCAGGCGACGGTTGGCTATGGCGACGTCACCCCCCATGATGACGGGGTGCGCCTGCTCGCCGCGGTGCAGGTCGTGCTCGGCCAGTTGCTGCTGCTGTTCGGCTTTGCGGAACTCATGCGCGGCCGCAACGACACCAAGGCGCCGCGCCCCGAAGCCGCCGAACCTCCGGCGCATCCCCGCCGCAATCGCTCGGCAGAGTAAGGATACTGGTTCAAAGGGTGCGTGACATGGCGGGTTCCTATTGGCGCGGCAAGCGCGTGCTGGTCACCGGCGGGGCCGGCTTCCTCGGCGCCGGGTTGTGCCATGCCCTCGCCGGCCTCGGGGCGCGGGTCACCGCGCTCGACGCCATGATGCCCGATGGCGGTGCGAACCCCGCCAACCTCGAAGGTGCGGGCGTCCTGCTGGTCCGCGGCGACCTGCGCGATGCGGAACTCCACTCCCTCGCGCAAGGCTGCGACGTGCTGTTCAACATGGCCGCGCAAACCAGCCACATGGGCGGCCAGCGCGACCCCGTCGCTGACATCGGCATCAATGCCGTGGCCCAGGTGCGCCTGATCGGCGTGATGCGCGAAGTCGCACCCAAGGCCGCCGTCGTCCATGCCTCCACGCGCCAATTCTACGGCCGCCCGCAATACCTCCCCGTCGATGAAAAACACCAGGTCAATCCGCCCGACGCAAACGGCGTGTCCAAATGGGCCGGCGAGCAATACTGGCTGCTCGAAAGCCGCGTCCACGCCCGCCCCGTCGTCTCGCTGCGGCTGACCAACTGCTACGGGCCGCGCCTGCGCATCAAGGACGCGCGGCAGACCTTCCTCGGCATCTGGATCCGACGCGTGATCGAGAACGAACCCTTCGAAGTCTGGGGCGGCGAACAACTCCGCGACCTCACCTACCTCGACGACGTGGTGGACGCCTTCCTCCGCGCCGCCGAACAGGCCGCCGCACCCCAAGTGATGGGGCAGGTCTTCAACCTCGGCGGCAGCCCGCCCATCCGGCTGATCGACCTTGCCGACCGCCTGATCGCCGCGAACGGCGGCGTCGGCCGCTACGAAAACAAGGAATTCCCCGCCGACCGCGCCCAAATCGACATCGGCAGCTACGCCGCCGACGACCGAGCCTTCCGCGCCGCCACCGGCTGGACACCCCAGACCGACATCGACCAGGGCCTCAGGCTGTCGCTGGAATGGTACCGCGCCCGACTGGGAGATTACCTGTGAGGGTGGGTGCGGATGACAGCATGGAGGCTCTGCCTCCAAACCTCCGCCGGGGATCGTGTCGATCCCCGGACCCCTCCATCTGTGGTGCTGGGTTTGGGAGGGGCGTGCTTGCGGTGAGGGCCTGGGTGGAGAGGGGGCGCATGGCGCACCAGCCCCACGCGAACTCCCTCGACGCGCCCCCTCTCCACCCAGGCTCGCCTCCGGCGAGGCTCAACCCCTTCCCAAAACCCAGAACCCCGAATGCGGGTCCAGGGGCCACAGGCTCCTGGTGGGGGTTTGGGGGCAAAGCCCCCATGCTTCCTTCGCCCACCCTCCACAGGACATCACCCCGATGAATGCGAGCACCCTCCCCGTGATTCCCCAGGCCGATCCCGGCGCCGGCTATCGCGCGCAGAAGGACGCCATCGATGCCGCGGTCGCGCGCGCGCTGGCGTCCGGCTGGTACATCCTGGGCAAGGAGGGCGAGGCGTTCGAGCGCGAGTATGGCGCCTGGCTGGGCGATGGCATGCGCGCCGTGGGCTGTGCGAACGGCACGGACGCCTTGGCCTTGATCCTGCGTGGCCTCGATATCGGCCCGGGTTCCACGGTGGTGACGGTCAGCCACACCGCGGTCGCGACCGTCGCCGCCATCGAGATGGTGGGGGCCACGCCGCTGCTGGTCGATATCGACCCCGAGCACTACACCATGGACCCCGAGGAACTGGTCGCCGTGCTGGAGGACCCGCCGCCGGGCCTTCCCCCCATCCGCGCCGTCATTGCCGTCCACATCTACGGCCAGCCTTGCGACCTGATGCCGATGCACGCGGCCTGCGCGCGGGAAGGCGTGGCGCTGATCGAGGATTGTGCCCAGGCCCATGGCGCGCGGTTGGAAGGGCGGATGGTCGGCACCATCGGCCATGCTTCCGCCTTCAGCCTGTACCCCACGAAGAACCTGGGCGCGCTGGGCGATGGCGGCGTGCTGGCCACGCCCGATGCCGCGCTCGCCACCCGCATCGCCGCCATCCGCCAGTATGGCTGGCATGAGCGCTACATCAGCGCGGAGGTCGGCGTGAACAGCCGGCTCGATGAGGTCCAGGCCGCGATCCTGCGCGTGCGCCTGCCGCTGCTCGATGCCGGCAATGCGCGGCGCCGCGCGATCGCCGATGCCTATGACGCGGCGGTGTCCGGCGGCCCCTTCACCGCGCCCCTGCGGCGCGGCGATGTGGAGCATGTCTTCCACCAATATGTCCTGCGCAGCGCCGACCGCGCAGCGACGCAGGCCGCGCTGAAGGCGCAGGGCATCGGCACCGGCATTCACTACCCCGTGCCGGTCCATCTGCAAGCGGCCTACAAGGACCGCGTGGCCCTGGGCCCGGCCGGCTGCGCCGAAACCGCACGCGCGGCCGGCGAGGTCTTCTCGCTGCCCATGTATCCGGAACTGACGGATGCCCAGGTGGAACGCGTCTGCGCGGGGCTGCGCGGCCTGGGGCGATAGGGCGGGCCGCAAGCCCGAATAGGCGAACGCCGGTCGTCCTGCGAAAGGTAAGCTGCCGGAGTCGGCGCCCGCCGCCTGAGGGCTGAGAACATCTCCTTCACTGGACAGGGCCGGGGCAGGGGCCTAAGCCCCGCCTATCATGCCATTTCCGAATTTGCCCCCGTTGCTCGCCGCGGCGCTTGCCGAACGCGGCTACACTGAACCCACACCTGTGCAGGACGCCGTCCTTGCCGCCGAACCGGGTAGGGACCTTCTGGTCTCCGCCCAGACCGGCTCCGGCAAGACCGTTGCGTTCGGTCTTGCCATGGCGGCCGAACTGCTGCCCGAGGGCCAGCGCGTTCACGCCACGCGCACCCCGCTCGCCCTTGCCGTGGCACCCACGCGCGAACTCGCCCTCCAGGTCGCGCGCGAGCTGGAATGGCTCTACGGCCCGGCCGGCGCGCGCATCGCCACCTGCGTGGGCGGCATGGACATCAAGCGCGAAATGCGGCTGCTCCAGCAGGGCGTCCACATCGTCGTCGGCACGCCTGGCCGCCTATGCGACCACCTCGAACGCGGCAGCCTCGACGCCAGCGCCGTCCGCACCGTCATCCTCGACGAGGCCGACGAGATGCTCGACCTCGGCTTCCGCGAGGAGTTGGAAAAAATTCTCTCCGCCGCGCCCGAGACGCGCCGCAGCCTGCTGTTTTCCGCCACCATGCCGCGCGCCATCCAGGAACTCGCGCGCCGCTACCAGCGCGACGCACTCCGCATCGAAGTCGGCCGCGAAGGCGGTGGCCATGCGGACATCGAACACCGCGCGGTGCTGTGCAACGCGCACGAGATGGAAAAGGCCGTCGTCAACCTGCTGCGCTGGTATGAGGCCGGTGGCGCACTGGTTTTCTGCAACACCCGCGAATCCGTCAATCGCCTGCAAGGCAACCTCCAGGAGCGCGGCTTCTCGGTCGTGGCACTCTCCGGCGAGCTCTCGCAGAACGAGCGCACCCGCGCCCTGCAATCCCTGCGCGACGCCCGCGTTCGGGTCTGCGTTGCCACCGACGTCGCTGCGCGGGGGATCGACCTGCCCGACCTCGGCCTGGTCATCCACGCCGAACTGCCCCGCGATGCGGAGACCCTCCAGCATCGCTCCGGCCGCACCGGCCGCGCCGGACGCAAGGGCGTGTCCGTCTTCCTCGTGCCCTACCCGGCCCGCAAGCGCGCCGAACGCCTGATGCAGACCGCCCGCGTCACCCCCTCCTGGTCGCCCGCCCCCGCCGCGGCCGAAGTCCGCGCCCGCGATGAGGAACGCCTGCTCGACGACCCCGCGCTGCGCGAGGAACCCGGCGAGGAAGACCTCGCCATCGGCCGCAAGATGATCGAAAGCCGCGGCGCCGAAGCCGTGGCCGCCGCCTTCGCCCGCATGGCCCGCGCCCGCCTGCCGGAACCCGAGGACCTGGCCGCCGCCGCCCCCATTCCCAAGCCGCGCGAACGCATCGCACCCCGCGACGCCGCGGGTGCCTGGTTCCGCATGGGCATCGGGCGCGCGGGGAATGCCGACCCCAAGTGGCTGATCCCGTACCTGTGCCGCCGATTCGGCATCACCAAGGCGGAAATCGGCAACATCCGCATCGCGGCCAAGGAAACGCAGGTGGAGTTTGCGCCATCGATCGCGGGGCAGGTCGAGGCCGCGCTGCGTGGGCCGCAGCGGCCGGATGATATTCGGATGGCGGCGCTGCGGTGAGGAAACAGGCCGGGGAAAGGAATTTCCCCGGACCCCATTCTTTTATTTTTGCTACTGGGTGCGGGTGATGAGCGCGCACTTCAAGACGACACTGGTCAATGGACGCCAGGGTGATCCGGCGCTGCTGCTGGAACTGCCCCAGCACGGCCAGGCGATCCTGTTCGATGCGGGGGATCTCTCGCACCTCGATGCACGCGTGCTGCGGCGCGTAAGCCACCTGTTTCTCAGCCATGCGCATATCGACCACATCATCGGCTTCGACGCGCTGCTGCGCGCCAAGATGAACCACGCCGGAGAGGTCGCGGTCTTCGGGCCGCACGGCACCATCGGCCGCATCGGGCATCGCCTGCGCGGCTATGAGTGGGACCTGGTCGACCGGATCGAGTCTCGGCTGGCCTTCACTGTCCATGAGGTCTCCGGCAACACACGCAAGATCGCCCGCTTCGTCCTGCAACAATGCTTCGAGCCCGAGGAACTGCCCCCGCTTGCTGCCCGCCCGGA
This sequence comes from Roseomonas sp., assembly GCA_046593435.1. Classification (GTDB taxonomy): domain Bacteria; phylum Pseudomonadota; class Alphaproteobacteria; order Acetobacterales; family Acetobacteraceae; genus Plastoroseomonas. Next base: position 2,329 of record JBKJNV010000534.1, on the reverse strand, counting down.
TGGGTTGCTGCTCGATATGCCCTGGCTGAAGGTGCGCGCCGCCACGCTGCGGCACCACGGGCCGGTGCTGGCCTTCCGTGCCGAGGCGCCACCCCTGGTCACTGTGGATGCGGGCGCCATCCTCCAGCGCGGGTGGGGCCTGGGGCCCTGGGTTGCCAAGCTGAAGACCGCGGTGCTGGCAGGCAGTACAGCCCTCGGCACACCTGCCGGCGTCATGCCGCTCGCCTCCCTCGCGGACATGGTGCGCGTGGCGCCTGGCCATTCCCTCGGCTACGTGACGGACATGGCGGACACCCCCGCCAATCGCATCGCCGCCCAGGCGCTGGTCGCCAAGGTCGATACGTTGTTCATCGAAGCGCCCTTCCTCAACGCCGGCGGAGCCACGCCGCCCGAGCGCGGGCACATCAGCGCGCTCGCGGCCGGCCAGATCGCGTCGGCCGCCGGCGCGCGCAGCGTGGAACCCTTCCACTTCTCAGCCCGCCACCAGCCGGCAGAACTGCTGGCCGAGGTCGCCACAGGCTTCGGCCGCCCACTCGGCGCGACGCCACCCTGACCCTCAGCCCGTCGCCGGCCTGCCGAACGGGCTGCGAGCCAAGCGCGACAGCCTCAAGGCCCCACCAGCACCCACCACTTCCTCCTCGGCCCGCACCGCGGGCCGCAAGGCTGAATGGCCGTCACGCCGCAGGCGTGCCTTCGCCACGACGCCACGAGTGCGGTGAGCCAAGCGGCCGGACGCCGCACCTGGCGCTTGAAGGCATCACACAAACCCGAACAGCTTCAGCTGTTCGGCCCACGATCCATCGCATAGGGCTGCCACCGTTTCAGGTCAGACACCGGCAGCACGGTCGGGTTCACGCAGCTCATCGGCCACCGCCCCGTGAGGATCAGCGCCATCTCCTGGCCCGCACGGCGCCGCCGCGCCGGATCGAACCGCGCACTCGCGGACGCATTGTGCGGCGAGAGGATGATGTGCGGCATCTGCAGCAGCGGGTTGTCCTGCTGCGGCGGCTCCTGCTCCAGCACATCCAGCCCCGCCCCCGCGATCCATTTCTCATCCAGCGCACGGATCAGCGCACCCTCATCCACGGTCGGCCCGCGCCCGGTGTTGATGAAGATCGCACTGGGCTTCATGGCGCGGAAATGATGCTCCTTCAGCAGGCCATTCGCCTCTGGCGTGGCGGGGACATGCATGGAAATGAAATCCGACATGGCCAGCAGTTCCGGCAGGCTCACCGGCTGCACCCCGTGCGCGGAGATCATCATCTCATCCACATAGGGGTCGTAGGCGACCACATGCAGCCCGAATGCCTTGGCGCGATGCGCGACCGCACGTGCGACGCGCCCGAACGCGATCAGCCCCAGTGTCTGGCCCATCAGGCGCGGGATCAGGTTCAGCTGCGGCCGGCCGGCGCGCCAGCGGCCCTCGCGCACCATGCGGTCCTGCTCCAGCGCGCGGCGGTGCGTGGACAGCAACAGCATCATCGCGTGATCGGCCACTTCCTCGATGAAGGTGTCCGGGCAATTGGTGACGGGGATGCCCTTCGCGGTGGCCGCCGCGACATCGACGTAATCGACGCCCACCGAAGCGCAGGCGATGTGCCGGCACTTCCCAAGCGCCGCGATCAGCTTCGCCGAAAACTTCATCCCCTTCGCGTAAAGCACATCCGCCTGCGGCGCGGCCACGATCAGCGCTTCCTCGGTCGGCTCCACTTCAAGGAATTCGGCATCCAGCGTGCCCAGCCCCTCCCGCTCATAGCCATAGTCGCCGAGTTGCGCGCCAGGTGTGGCAAGGGCAGGGGTGAGAATGGTGTAGGCGGCCATGCAATCGGAGCTTTCAGGTGGTGGGTGGACGCGCGCGCACAGCGGCTTCGTTGATGTCGGTGCCCCAGCCGGGGGCGGTCGGCACCACGAAGGCGCCATTCTCGAACTGCGGCAGGTTGGTCACGAATTCATCGCGCCAGGGGCAGCTGTCGATGTCGATTTCCATGATGCGGAAATTCGGAATCGCGGCGCAAAAATGCGCGCTGATGAAGGAGCACAGGTGGCCATAGAAATTATGCGGCGCGCAATTCACCTCATAGGCGTCGCACATGGACGCGATCTTGATGCTCTCGCCCAGCCCGTTCCACGGCACGTCCACGATGGCGACATCCATCGCGTATTGCTCAAGGTAGGGCTTGAAGTCCCGTCGCCCATGCAGCGTCTCGCACGAGGCGATGGGACAGGGCGCATTGCGCTTGATCGCGGCCAGCGATGACGCGTTGTGCGTGTCGATTTCCAGCCAGGCGAGATCGAACGGCGCCACGGCATCGCGGATGCGGGTGAAACC
>JBKJNV010000496.1:0-3467 GCA_046593435.1 Roseomonas sp. | reverse complement strand
AACTGCGACGAGGTCTATGAGCACCTTATCTTCGACGGCACCCGACACACGCACCTGATGTCCCTGCCGGGCATGCGGGTGCGCAGCATGCGCGTTGGCTCGGCGGGAAAGACGTTTTCGCTGACCGGGTGGAAGATCGGCTACATCACCTGCGATCGCGGCCTCGCGCCCAATGTGACCAAGGCGCACCAGAACCTGACCTTCACGACGCCGCCCAATTTGCAGCGTGGTGTGGCGGTGGGCCTGGCCAAGGATGACGCGTATTTCCAAGGCCTGTCGACGCATCTGCAGGCCAAGCGGGACCTGCTGGGCGCGGGGCTGGCTGCCCTCGGTTTTGGCGTGCTGGAGACAAGGGGCAGCTACTTCATCACCGCGGATTTCCGCCCGCTTGGGTTTGCCGGCGACGACGTCGCTTTCTGCCGCGCCCTGACAGTGGAGGCAAAGGTAACGGCGATTCCGGTGACCGCCTTCTATGCCAGCGCCGATGCGCCGAACCATTACGCGCGCTTCGCCTTCTGTAAGAACGAAGCCCTGCTGACCGAGGCGCTGGGCCGCATCGGCCGGTGGCTTGCCGCACGCCGCGCCGCGGCGTGACGCGCGCGTTGCCTTGACGGCGCGTTAAATTTTGCCGTCGCTTGACGGCGGGTTAATTTTTGCCGTCGCTTGACGGCGGGGGCAGGGGCGCCCTATTGCCCGCGCTGTGTGGCGGCCATAGCTCAGTTGGCAGAGCGTCGGCTTGTGGTGCCGAATGTCGCGGGTTCGAGCCCCGTTGGTCGCCCCATTCCCTCTGAGCACTGCTTCACGCATCAAGGAGGGAGAATTCCATGAACAATGACCTGAGCGGGCGCACCGCGCTCATCACCGGCGGCTCGAAGGGCCTGGGCCTTGCCATGGCCATGGCGTTTGCCAAGGCGGGGGCGGCGGTGGCCATCGTGGCCCGCGGCGCCGACGCGCTCGCCAGCGCCGAAGCCAGCATCATCGCCGCCGCATCTGGTGCGCGCGTGATCGCCATCGCGGCCGATGTGGGCACCGCCGAGGGCTGCGCGCGCGCGGCCGAGGCCGCCGGTGCGGTGGACATCCTGATCAACAATGCCGGCACGTCCCAGCGCGGCCCCTTCCTCGAGCAGACGGATGCCTTCTGGCAATCGGACCTGGACCTGAAGCTGTTCGCGGCCATCCGCCTCGCGCGCGCGGTGCTGCCGGGGATGCGCGAACGAAAGTGGGGCCGGATCATCAACGTGCTCAATATCGGCGCGAAGGCGCCGCTCGCGACATCGGCGCCGACTTCGGTCAGCCGCGCTGCGGGGCTGGCGCTGACCAAGGCGCTGGCGAATGAATTCGCTCCCGACAACATCCTGGTGAACGCGCTGCTGGTCGGCATCATCGAATCCGACCAGTGGGTGCGCCGCCATGCGAATGAAAAGCGCAACATCACCTGGGAGGAATGGAAGGCGGAGCAGGGCAAGACCGTGCCGCTGGGTCGTCTGGGCCGCGCCGAGGAATTCGCCGCGACCGCACTGTTCCTGTGTTCGGAGGGTGGCGGCTACATCACGGGGACGGCGCTGAACGTGGATGGCGGCAAGAGCCCGGTGGTTTGATCGCCCGCTTGCCTCGGCACCCATAGCCAAAAATAGATGAGAGGGGTCCGGGGAAATTCCTTTCGCCGGCCTTTTTCACAGCGCGAACACATCGCTATCGGGATCGTCGATCCCGGCCAACATGCGCAGGAACATCTGCGCCGCGATCGTGCTGAAGGTGATGCCGTTGCCGCCATAGCCCATCACGGCAAAGCATCGCGGCGACCCGGGCACCGGCCCGATCCCCGGCAGCGAGGAATCGCTGACGCCGAAGCTGCCGGTCCATTCGAATTCGGCCTCGGTCGCGACGCCAGGCAGCAGCTCGGCGAGCTTGCGCCGGATGGCGGCCATCTTGAGCGGGATCAACCGGTCCCGCTTCGCCTCGTCGGAGAATTCCTCATCCTCGCCGCCCACGATGATCCGGTCATCGACAGTGGTGCGCAGATACAAGTAGGGGTCGGCCGCCTCCCAGATCAGGCAACGCGTGCCCCAAAGCCGGTCGCGCTGTGGCGCGGTGGCCATCGCCCAGGTGGTGATGACCTTGTAGCCGCGCGGCTTGAGCAACCTCGACAGCTCATAGCCGGTGGCGAGCACGACATGCTTCGCCCGCACCGCGACGCCGTCGGACATGGTGAGCGTGACGTGGTCGCGGCCGTGGTCAAGATCGGCGAGTTCCACGGGGGCGAAGATCTGCGCGCCGCGCGCGACGGCGCTGTGCCAGAGACCGTGCACCAGCCGCACGGGGTCGAGTTCGCCATTGCCGGTGGACCAAATCGCGCCGGGCTTGTCGATGCCGGTGAGGCTGCGCAGCGCGTCGCCCTCAATGAAGGTCGATCGCAGGCCGATCCGCTCGCGCGCCGCGGCTTCCGCGCGCAGCCCCGCCGCGTCCAGCGTGTTGCCGGGCAGGTAGGCGGAGGCGCGTTGCTTCAGGCCGCAGCACAGGCCCAGATCTTCAATCCGGCCGAACAGGTGCTGCACCGCGCCGGCCGAGCGCCACCAGGCGCGCGCCGCGCGCCCCGCCCCGATGCGCTGCGACAGGACAGTCAATGGCTGGTCGAGTTCGAATTGCAGCAGCGCCGTGCTCGCGGGGGTGGAACCGCGCACCAGGCCGCGCCGGTCGAACACCGCGACGCTGCGGCCGGCCTGCAGCGCTGCATCGGCAAGCAATGCGCCGGAGACGCCGCCGCCGATCACCGCGACATCGACGCAAAGGCCGTGCTGGAGCGGGCGGGGAAGACCTGCGACCTCGCCATCGGGCAGCCAGACCGGTGTACCGGTGCGCAGGTCGCGCTTGCGAGTGGAGATATCCGTCACGCATTCGACCTCGTCAGGTTTGCCGCACAACTCACGGAGGGGCGTGGCGGTTGCCGCAGGGTAGGCGCCTGGTCGTGCGTCGCGGCGAACGGCCACCGTGTGGTCGGCGCCTGCCGGCTTCGCGCGCAGTTCGCGGATCTGCACCGAAATCGGCGGCGTCTCCGAGACCTGGACTGTCGGCTGGTCAAGCCGCTCGCCGCCAAGGCCGCCAAGCTGTTCGGCCTGTCCGAGGTGGATGAGCGGATGCTGAACGATGTGCCGCATCGCGGAACGATGATGCCGCCGACCGATCCCTTGACCTACCGCTTCTACGAAATGGCGATGGTGAATGCACCGGCCTCGAAGGCGCTGATCGAGAAGGAGTTCGGCGACGGCATCATGGCCGCCATCGATTTCGACTCCGAGCGGCAGGCCCACCCCAAGGGTGACCGGGTCAAGAATTCCATGAGTGGCAAGTTCCTGCCCTACAAGTATCATGGCCCTGAGCAGGGCATCCCCGAGTACGGGTTCAAGGAGAAATAGCGTGGGCTTCACGGTCGGCATTGCGGGGCTTGGCGCCATCGGTCTGCATCTCGC
>JBKJNV010000403.1:0-4409 GCA_046593435.1 Roseomonas sp. | reverse complement strand
CATCCGCGCGCCCTTGGTCAGCCCGTTGAGGTCGATCAGGATGTCGATCTCATCGGCACGGATGCGATGCGCGGCGGCGGTGTCGTCCATCTGCCCGATCGGAACGTGGTGGTCGAGTGCGGCGATCACGCGAGCGCGGATGGCGCTGCCATCCTCGGGGCTGGAGCAATAGCCGAACACCTCGAAGGCATTGCGGTCATGGCGTTCCAGCGTCTCGACGATCAGGAAGCTCATCGCATGGGCGCAGAAATCGGAGGAGAGATAGCCGATGCGGATGCGCTCATGCCGGTAGCCGCGGGCGGGGCTCAGCCGGTGCGGCGCGGGGGCCACCTTTCGTTCGAGCCAGCCCGCGACGGTGCGGCGTTGAAGTGCGACGTCATCGGTGAGCGCCAGCGCGCCCAGGGGGCCGATCTGCAACGCGAAGTCCTCGGGCGAAAGACCCGGAACCTCGCCTGAATAGAGCGGCCAGATACACGCCTTCTGCCGCGCATGCCCCCAATGCTGCACCACATCGGGCTGTGCAGAGTCCAACAGGAGGGAGGCGCGCAGCGCGGCCTCCGCCTCGACAAAACGCTTGCGGTCATCGAGCAGGCGGCCACGATGGTTCAGCAGCGCGATACGCATCGCGTTGGATTGCAGCGCCTGGTCCCAGACGGTGAGGGCGGCGTCTGGCTGCCCCTGGGCTTCGAGGGCAAGGCCAAGATTGACCGCCGCCTGGTCGAGCTTCGGCTGCAAGGCTAGCGCCTGCGCATAGGCCTGCGCCGCAGCGGCATGCGCACGGGTCTGCGCGTATTCCACACCCAGGTTGAACCAGGCGGCAAACAACTGCGGCCCGCCGGGATTGGCCGCGATCCAGGCGCGGTAGGCTGCGATGGTCGTCGCGCGGTGCCCTTGGCGCGAGGCCTGTTCAGTGAGTGGCAGCAGTGCCTCCAGCGGCAGGCTGGCGCACAGGGCGCGGAGGCGTTCTTCGCTGGCGCTGCCCTCCGCTGGCCAGGCGCCATTATCGAACAGCGATGCGAACCAGGCGCGCTCGGTTGAGGCGATAGGGGCGGCCAGCATGTCCGGCGCCATCAGGCGGCGTCCTCCATCGCATCCGCATGCGGGGCGCGCCACAGCCGAGTGTCCCAGGGCAGCGGGGCGAAGGCGTGGCGCTCGGCGAGGCCCGCGCGATAGCGGTCATGGACGTCCGCGACGCGGATGAATTCGGTGCTGTCATGGTCAAGACCGGCCCCGATCTCGAGGTAGGTGTCGAGGTTGGTGAGGTCGGGCACCGGCAATTGCCCTGCGCAGGCTTCCGCCCAGATGCGGCGGAACAGCGTCTCCATCTCGCGGGTGAAGCGCGCCGTGTCGAACAGCAGGGAGGTGCTGCGGCTGGCCAGGAGCTGGTCGCGGTACATCGCAAGCCGCAGCCGGTCTCGGCCGAGGGCGATGGCGCGTGCGGTGTATTCTCCTGGCGTTGCGCAGACCAGGCCGGGGATGCCGGCGGCGCGCACGAGCGACGCGCAGACACGCGAGGCGAAGCCGCGCCCGGGCATGGTCAGGATGGGCACGCCCATCCAAAGCGCGTCAGACGCGGTGGTGTGGGCACCATAGGGCGTGGTGTCGAGAAACAGGTCCGCCAGCGCATAGCGCGCGATGTGCTGCGCATTGGGCGCGAAGGGCGCGAAGATCAGCCGCGCCGGATCGATGCCCGCGGCCTCGGCGAGGGTACGCTGGCGCGTATCGACGGCCTCGGCGCCCTTGAGCAGCCACAGCACGCTGTCCGGGACGGCGCGCAGGATCTCCATCCAGCGGGCGAAGACGAAGGGCGTGATCTTCTGCGCGCCGTTGAAGCTGCAAAAGACGGTCACATTCTGAGGCAGGCCCAGGGCGGCGCGCGTCGGCGTCTCCCCGACGACGCGGGCGCGATCATTGGGTTGGTAGCAGGGCAGGCGCAGGACGCGTTCGGAGTAGTAGATCTCATGCCCTTCGGGAATGATGGTGGCGTCGGCGATGATGTAGTGGTGGTAGGGCGTGCCCATCGTGCCGGCGAAGCCCAGCCAGTTGACGATGACCGGCGCTGGCCGCCGTGCCAGCAGCTTCGTCCGCGCGCTACGGGTGTGGCCGTTGATGTCGACCAGGATGTCGATCCCGTCGCGGCGCATCAGCGCGAGGGCCGAATCGTCATCGAGCGCGGAGATGTCCACCCAATGCTCCGCGCTGTCGCGGATGCGCGCCTTGGTCGCGTCCTCGGCGGCGATGCCGCAATAGTAGAGGAAGACTTCGAACTGGCTCACGTCGTGGCGATGGAACATGTCGGCCGTGAGGTAGCCGATGGCATGGTCGCGCAGGTCCGACGACAGATAGCCGATCCGGAGCCGGCCGGGCCGTGCGCGCGGCAAGGGATGGCGCGCGATGCTGGCGGCCGGCGGGCGGCCGACCTCATCGCGGCTGTAGGCGGCAGCACCGGCCAGTTGCAGCAGCGGGTCATCGGCGTAGTTGGCGAGGCTCAGCGGCGCCATCCTGCGCTTCAGTGCGGCGGTGTCGAAGGGGCCGACCGGTTCCAGCAGCGGCCAGATGCATTGGCGCTGGCGCAGCGCGACCCAGTGCTGCACCACATCGGCGGGGTGCTGCCCGAGCTCGATCATCTCTCGCAATGCGGCTTCCGCCTGGGCCAGCATCTTGCGCCCTTCCAGCAGGGAAGCGCTGAGCTTCAGGGCGGCGGCCTTGTGGCCCAGGGCGTCTGCGGTGATGGGCGCGAGTGCTGCGGTGACATGCGTCCATTGCGCAAAAGCCTGGTCGGCGGCGCCGAGCCTTTCGAGCATGACGCCCAGATTCACGCGTGCGGGCAGGAAATCCGGCTGCGCCTCCACCGCCTGGTGCAAGGCCATCGCCGCGTCACCCGGTGCGCCCAGGTTCGAGAGCACCACCGCGTGGTTGAACAGCGCAACGTGGCGATAGGGGCTGTCCGGATTGGCGGCGAGCCAGTCCGCGTAGAGCCGCGCTGCCTCGGCGAGGCGCCCCGCCTGGGCATGGCCTTGGGCGCTGCCGAGCAGTTCGGTGATGGTGGTGGTGTCCATGCGCGACATCCTGTTGCGGCCATGACGAGCGGGGCCACGGCCCCGGTCAGCTCAGGCGGCGATCTGCGGCGCTTCCATGTGGGCAGCGGCCCAGAGCGCAAACTTGCCATCGCGCATGACGCGCGCCTGCGGGAAGCCCGCTTCGGTCAGCGCCGCCTGCAGGCTGCGGGCGGTGAAGCCGCCGCGATGGCCCATGAAGGCATTGCCCTGCGCGAGGGAGGCGCGATGGCCGTAGAGCATGTCGAGCGGGGTGATCGGGCCGGCGGGGGAGACGTAGGCGGCCTCCGTCAGGCGATCCTGCGCCACAAGCTCCGCCACCTGCTGCAGGTCCGGCAAGGTGATCAGCAGGAAGCCGCCGGGCGCGAGCACGCGGCGGAATTCGGCCAGCGCCAGCGGCACCTCGTGCGGATACAGGTGCTCGATATTATGCGAGGACCAGACCGCGTCCATCGACCCGGTGGGGACCGGGGTCATGTCTGTGATGGAGGCGATGATGTCCGGCGCGACGGATGCGTCGATGTCGAGGCGGACTTCCGCCCAGGTATCGGCGGGGAACCACTCGGCCGGCAGCTTGCGCGGGTCGGCGGCGCCGCAGCCGACATGCAGCACGCGGCGCCTGGCCGAAGGTGTGTGGGTGGAAAACGGAGCGTTCATTCTGGACCTCCTGGGCGACAGGCGCGGGGACAGCGCGCCGTTGGATGCCGGAGCCTAGGCGGGGAGGTGTTAATGTCGTGTTGCCGACGGCCTTTACCGCTTGGCAATCGGAGGCGGCGTAGACAAGGGGCGTCCCCAGAATGGAGCGCAGCCTTGGCCTATCTGTCCGCGATCGAGATCGAGCCCGGCGAGGGCATGGTTCGGCTGGTGAAATCCGTCCTCACCGAGGCCATGGCGGCGGCGATCGACCGCACCCAGGGCTTCTACACCATCGATGGCATGTCCGGTTACCGCTACCGCTGGTTCATCAACACACTGGTCCGCCGCATGGCGCAGCCGGCCTATCTCGAGGTCGGCAGTTGGCAGGGGTCCACGCTATGTGCCGCCATAGCCGGCAACGCGGTGCGCGCCCTTGCGATCGATAACTGGAGCGAATTCGGCGGCCCGAAGGAGCAATTCCTCGCCAATGTCGGGCGCTATCGCGGAGAAGCGGCGACGGTCGGCTTCTATGAGGGCGATTTCCGCACGGTGCCCTTCGCCGCCATCGCCGAGCAGGTGGAGCCCTTCAACATCTACCTGTTCGACGGCCCGCATGAGGAGGCCGACCAGTATGACGGGCTGGTCCGCGCGCTGCCGGCGCTGGCTCAGCGCTTCGTCTTCATCTGCGACGACTGGAACTGGGAGAGGGTGCGCGCC
>JBKJNV010000362.1:0-5866 GCA_046593435.1 Roseomonas sp. | reverse complement strand
TGCGTCCGCACCAGCCGCGCGTACAGCCCGCCCGCTTCCATCAGCGCGGCGTGGCTGCCCTGCTCCACCGCCCGGCCACGATCCATCGCCACAATCAGGTCCGCATCGCGCACCGTGGACAGGCGATGCGCGATCACCAGCGTCGTCCGCCCAGCCCGCAGGCGCGCCAGGGCCTGCTGCACCAGCGCCTCGTTCTCGGCATCGAGTGCGCTGGTCGCCTCGTCGAGCAGCAGGATGCGCGGGTTGCGTAGCAGCGCGCGCGCCAGCGATACGCGCTGCTTCTGCCCGCCCGACAGGCGCGACCCGCCAGTACCCAGCACGGTCTGGTAGCCCTGCGGCAAGGCGGCCAGGAACTCATGCGCGGCGGCGGCGCGCGCGGCATCCTCGACCTCGGCCTCGCTCGCCCCCGGACGGCCGCAGGCGATGTTCGCAAAGCCGCTATCGTCAAAGATCACCGCATCCTGCCCGACATAGGCGATGGCATCGCGCAGGCTGGCCAGCGCCACGTCGCGGACATCCACGCCATCAATCCGGATGATGCCCGCCGTCGCATCATGCAGGCGCGGCACCAGCGCGAGTGCTGTGGATTTCCCCGCCCCCGAAGGCCCCACCAGCGCCACGGTTCGCCCAGGCTCCGCGACAAAACTCAGCCCCTCCAGCGCGGCATCGGCATTGCCCTGTTCATAGCGGAAGCCGACGCCCACGAATTCCACCCGCCCCTTGCCTTCGGGCAGCGGCGCCGCACCCGGCTTCTCCACGATGCGCGGCCGCTCGTCGATGACGGCATAGACGTTCGCCAGCCCGGCCAGCCCTTCCTGCAACGCCGCGTTCAGCGACCCCAGCGCGCGCACCGGGCGCGACGCGATCAGCAGCGCGGCCACAAAGCCGGTGAATTCTCCGATCGTCCCCGCCCCCGAGCTCACCCGCCAGCCCAGGAAGGCGATGACCGCGGCGATGGCAATGCCACCCAGCGCCTCCAGCATGGGGTCGAGGCTCGCGCGCGTGCGCTGGATCTGCAGCAGGCTTTCCCGCAGCCCCGCGAAGATGCGCGCCGCGCGCGTCTCCTCCTGCGCCTCCAGCCGATAGGCGCGCACAACGCGCGCGGCGGAAAAACTCTCCGTCAGCACCGCGGCCGTCTCGCCCATGCGTTCCTGCATCCCGCCCGAGGCGCGGCGAATGCGCTTGCCCAACCGCGTGATCGGCAGGATCGCGATCGGGTACAACGCCATCGCGATCAGGAACAACTGCCAATCGAGCCAGAGCATCGAGGCAGCGAGGCCCACCACCGTCAGCACATCGGCGATGGCGTTGATGGATTTGGTCAGTGCCTCGCGGATCATCGCGGCATCCACCGTGAACCGCGCCGCATGCCGCGCCGGCGCATCGCGCCCCACCGCGGCGAGGTCGGCGCGGGTGAGCGCGCGGAACAGGTCGTTCTGCAACCCCTCGATCACGCGCAGCACGACGGACTGAATCGCGATCGCCTGGCCGAACTGCGCCAGCGACTTCGCCATGGTGATGGCGATGATGACGACGGGGATCAGCCACAGCGTCTGGGTATCGTTGGCCGTGAAGAGGTCGAAGCTCTGCTGGATCACCACCGGGTACAGCGCGGTGAAGCCGGCTACCAGCAGCGTGCACACCATCGCGAGGACGATGCCCCGCCGGTGCCGCAGCATCTGTTCGCGCCCGAGGCGGCGGGTCAGCGCAAGGGTGGAGACGGGAAGCGGCTTGGCCATGGCTGGGCCGTAGCAGGCCCCGCCCCCTTGTTCAATTTCACCCCTGGCGCAAGGCGCGGGCGAGTTCGGCGCGGCAGGCCTCGGCATCATCGGTGCAGCCGCGCGCCAGCCACCAATCCCGCGTCGCGGCGAGTGCGGCGCCCAGCGCGGGGCCGGGCTGCGCCCCCAGGCCCAGCCCGTCGCGCCCTTGCAGCGGAAACACCGGGCGCGGCAGGGCGCGCAGCCGGTCCCGCAGTGCCGCCCGGTCCACCCCATCGCGTGCCTGTGCCAGTGCGACGCGCGCGAGCAGGGTTTCATGCCCGGCCTCCGCCAGCGCCCGGCGCAGCGCGTCGTCCTCGCCGGCGGGCACCAGGCCCTGCAAGGCGGCGAGCGTGGTGGCTTCGGCGCCAGACAGCTTCAGGCGCCTGGCCAGGGCAGCGATGTCGGCGCCGGGCTTCAGCAGGGCGCCCAGCCGCAGCAGCGGGTCCGCCGCCTCCATCCGCGCCAGCGCATCCGGCGCGCCGGCCTCCGGCAGGACAGCGTCCAGCACGCCGGCCTCGGCCATGCGCGCCACCGCCTCGACCGCGCGCGGCCCGGCGAGCAGTCGCTTGAGCTCCATCCAAACCCGCTCCACCGACAGCCGTGCCATGCCCGGCACGCCGGCGCGGATGGCCGCCAATGCGGCCGCATCCGGCGCGCCGCGCCCATAACGGGCGAAGAAGCGGAAGAAGCGCAGGATGCGCAGGTAATCCTCGGCGATGCGCGTGGCGGGGTCGCCCACGAAGACCACCCGCCCGGCCGTGAGATCCCCCTGGCCGCCGAAATAGTCGAACAGGACGCCGTCGCGCCCCATCGACATGGCATTGATGGTGAAGTCCCGGCGTGCTGCGTCCTCCCGCCAATCCGTGGTCCATTCCACCTCGGCGTGGCGCCCGTCGGTCGCAATGTCGCGCCGCAGCGCGGTCACCTCATGCGGCACGCCCGCCAGCACCGCCGTCACGGTGCCATGGGCGATGCCGGTGTCGAACACCTTCGCACCCGCCGCGCGCAGCAGCCGCGCGATCTCCTCCGGCGGCAGTGGTGCGGCGATATCCACATCCTGCACCGGCTGGCCGGCCAGGCTGTCGCGCACCGCGCCACCCACCGCACGCGATCCCGGCAACGCCGCCAGGATCGCGGCCGTGGCCGGCGCGTCCAGGAAGGCCGGGCGCGCCGTGCTCACCGACGCGGCTCGGTATGGCCGGGGATGATGCGGCCATCCTCGACCCGTGCCGGCACATAGACGCCGGGCGACTCCCGCCGCGTCAGCCCATACCAGGCGGCGGATCCGACCGCCGCTGCCACGGCCACAATCGCCAGCAGCAGCATCACCCGCGTCGGCTCACCATCGGGGTTGCGGCGGCGCCACAGGATGAAGGCGCCGAAGGGCAGGGCGAAGACCAGCAAGGCGATGAGGTAGGTCACAGACCGGTATATGGGGTCGGACGCCGGATTTGTGCTAGGGCGCGCTGCGTTCGCAAGCGCTCTCGCATGCCTGCCCTGGCTTGTGTTGGGTCGTGTGATTCACCGTTTTCGGCGTTTCCGCCGCAATGCATCACGCTCTGCGCGCTCCCGTGACGGGGCCGGTTCTCAGCGCGCCCGCTGTAAACCCAGTGTGCGCGCGACCTCGCCCAGGGCCTCGTATTCGGCCCGCGTCGCGGCCGCCATCGCCGCGCCGAAGACCGGGCGAAAGGTCGCGCCCTGGTCTTCCACCAGCGCGCGGAAACGCGGCGTGTTCACCGCCGCGGCGAACGCCTCGGTGATGCGCGCGAGGCGCTCGGGCGGCATGCCGTTCGGCGCGATCAGCCCCCACCAGATGGTGATGGCGTGGTCGGCCAGCCCCAGGGAGGCCAGCCCCGAGGCATTCGGCAGCGCCGGGTTGTCCTCCGCCGTGGTCAGCAGCAGGCAATTCGCGCTTCCCGCCCGCGCCGCCGTCATCGCGCTGACCACCGAGCCGCCATAGAAAGTGATGTGCCCGCCCAGGAAGGCCGGCATGGTCTGCGCCGCGCCCTGGAATGGCACCGTCAGCATCTCCAGCCCCAGCCGACGCAGCACACGCTCCACGCCCAGATGCAGCGTGCCGCCCAGGCCCTCATTGCCCCAGCTATAGGTGCCCGGATTGGCGCGGATGCGCGCCATCATCTCGGGCAGCGAATTGGCCGGGAAGCTGGGCGCGGCGCACAGCGTATAGGCCGAATACCCGATGCTCAGGATCGAGGTGTAGCTCTCCGGCGTGTAGCGGGTGCCCAGCGTGTGCGGTGCCGCGGTCAGCGGTGTGTTCCACACGAAGCCCAGCGTCGCGCCATCGGGCCGCGCATCCACGATCTGCTGCACGCCGATGGTCCCGCTGGCACCCGCGCGGTTCTCCACGATGATCGGCGCACCGAGCGCGGTGCCCACCGCTTCCGCCAGGCCGCGCGCGAAGATATCCGTGCCGCCGCCGGCGGTGACCGGGACGATGATGCGGATCGGCGCCTGCGCCATGGCCGCGGCCCCGAGCAGCGGAAGCAGCGCGAGCGAGAGGAAAAGGCAGCGGATGGCGAGGGTCGTCCCTGTTCAGGTGCCGGATGGCCAGCAAGGCATGTGCCCACCATACTGCGCGGAACGAACCACCCCGCAAGGCGCCCCATGACCCTGATCGATCTCAGCCGCACCATCACCCACAAGATGCAGCGGCTGGTGAACCACCCCACGATCGAGCTGTATCCCTTCAGCACCCACTCCGAAAAGCGTGTGGTGGACGGGTATGAGTTCTCCTCCGCCACCATGGTGCTGCACATGGGCGACCATGGCGGCACGCACGTCGATGCGCCGGTGCATTTCGACGAAACCCCCGGCGCGGCGACCATCGACGAGATGCCGCTCGAGAATTTCTTCACCGAGGCCGTCTGCCTCGACCTGAGCCATGTCCCCGACAAGACCGACATCACGGTCGCTCATCTGGAAGCGGCAGTGGCCGCGGCCGGCGTCGAGATCCGAAAGGGCGACACGGTGCTGCTGTATACCGGCTTCTACAACCGCGCCGCCGGCACCGAGGGCTACATCACAGACTTCCCGGGCCTGACGAAGGACAGCGCCACCTGGCTCGGTAAGCTGGGCATCGGCATGTTCGGCGTGGAATCCGTCAGCCCCGGCCGGCCCGGGCGGAACAATTTCGAGGTGCACCATGCCTGCCGCGACATGGGCTTCACCCACATGGAAGGGGTGATCAACCTCGACAAGCTGATCGGCAAGGGCCGGTTCCGCTTCATCGGCTTCCCGCTCAAGATCGCCGGCGGCACCGGCAGCCCCATCCGCGCCGTCGCCTGGCTGGAGGATTGATTCGGCGCCCGTCATCCCGTGGCGCTTGACGCCAGGGGCGGATTGCGTTGGTTTAACATGTTGCCTCGTCGCAAGGAGCCTACCGCCATGACGCGCCTTCTGCTCAGCGCCTTCATCCTCGCCATCGCGGCCATGCCCGCGCTCGCGCAGGCCCCCAGCGCCACCCAGGCGCAACGGGCCAAAACCATCAATACAGGCGGGCCACAGGGCGCCTATCACACGCTGTTCTGCCCGCCCTTCCCGGCGGCACTCACCCGCGTCTATTTCAACGGCTATGCCTGCACCACCTCGCGCGGGACGCTTGAGAACATCACCCGCGCGCTCGAAGCCCCCGGTGCGATCGGCTTCGCCCAGCTCGACGTCTATAGCCGCGAAGCCGCACGCCGCCCGGCCGAGTTCGCGCGCCTGACCATCATCCGCCGAGACATCGCCTGCGAAGGCCTGTGGATGATCACCCGCAACGACCGCCTGGCGACGCTGGGCGACGTGCAGGGCCTCGCACGGCGCATCAACTTCATTCTCCCGCCCCGCGAAAGCGGATCCACCGCGAGCTTCAGCTACCTGCGCGAGATCGACCCCGAGGGGCTGGGCCGCATCGTGGAGGCAAACATCCGCTACGCCCGCGATGCGACCGACGTCATCGAGCAGGTGGCCGCCAGCACCGATGGCGCGGTCGGCTTCTTCGTCCAGTTCGCCGACCCGACCAACGCCAACATCAAGCTGCTGGTCGAGCGCAACCTGCACGTGGTGCCCGTGGTCAGCCGCGAATTGCTGCGCGCCCGCGTCGA
>JBKJNV010000333.1:0-2744 GCA_046593435.1 Roseomonas sp. | reverse complement strand
CCGCACGCGGCGGCTGCGTGACCTCGCCCTCGCGGTCGCGACCGGCGGCGGTCTGGCGGCACTGTCCTATGTCGTGATGACGCGGGTGCCGCCCGAGTTGCTGGCGCAGCACTTCCTGCAGCGCGGCTATACCGAGGGCGGTGGCACCAATGTGGTCAATGTCATCCTGGTGGATTTCCGCGGCATCGACACGCTGGGCGAGATATTCGTCGTCGCCGCCGTCGCGCTGACCGCCTTCGCCCTGTTGCGCCGCTTCCGCCCCGCGTCGGACAGCGTCGCGGTGCCCGATCAGCAGACCCATGCGGACGGGGCGACGGCGGGTGCTGCGATGACTGCGCGCGGCGAGGCCCGCGACGGCGCGGACTGGCTGCTGGTACCCTTCATGCTGACACGGCTGATCTTCCCCGCCATGCTGATCGTCGCCTTGTTCCTGCTGCTGCGCGGCCATGACCTGCCGGGCGGGGGCTTCTCGGCCGGGATGGTGGTCGCGATCGCGATCATCCTCCAGTACATGATGGGCGGCACCGACTGGGCAGAGGAACGGCTGCGCCTGCGGCCGCATCTGTGGATCGGGACGGGCCTGCTGGTCGCGTCCGGCACCGCGCTCGCTGCACTTCCGTTCAGCCGGCCGTTCCTGACGAGCTACTTCGCCTATGCGGAGCTGCCCTTCATCGGGAAGGTGCCGACCGCGAGTGCTCTGATCTTCGATATCGGGATCTTCGCCCTGGTCGTGGGCGCGACGCTGCTGATGCTGGTGGCGTTGGCGCACCAATCGGTCCGCGGTCATCGCGCAACCCCGCGCCAGCCGGCAGCGCCTGCGGCGCGCGAACGTGCCCCTGTTGTCGCGGCGGGGGGCGACTGATGGAACTCGTCGTGTCCCTCGCGATCGGGGTGCTGGCCGGATCGGGCGTGTGGCTGCTGCTGCGGCCGCGCACCTTCCAGGTGATCATCGGCCTCTCGCTGCTGTCCTATGCCGTGAACCTTTTCATCTTCTCGACCGGCGGGCTCCGCACCGGTGCGGCCGCCATCCTGGAGGCGGGGCAGGAGGGCAGCCTTGCCCAGTTTTCCGACCCCCTGCCGCAGGCGCTGGTGCTGACCGCCATCGTCATCAGCTTCGCCACCACGGCGCTGCTGCTGGTGGTGCTGCTGGCCGCGCGCGGCCTGACCGGGACCGACCATGTCGACGGCCGGGAGCGCGAGCGGTGACCGCCTGGACCGACCACCTGGTCATCGCGCCGATCATCGTGCCGATGCTGGCCGGTGCCGCCATGATCCTGGCCGGCGAGCGCTGGCGCGGGGCGGTGGTGGCGCTCGGCTTCGTCTCGACGATGCTGCTCATGGCACTCGCCGTCGTGCTACTCGGCATGGCCCACACGCCCGAGGTGCGTATCTACCGGCTTGGTGACTGGCCGGCGCTGTTCGGCATCGTGCTCGTGAATGACCGCCTCTCCGCGATCATGCTGGCCCTTGTCGCCGTGGTCGGTCTCGCGGCCTTCGTGTCATCATTGGCGCGCTGGGACCGCGCGGGGGCGCATTTCCACCCGCTGCTCCAGTTCCAGCTGATGGGGCTCAACGGCGCCTTCCTGACCGGCGACCTGTTCAACTTGTTCGTATTTTTCGAGGTCATGCTGGCGGCATCCTACGGCCTCGCGCTGCATGGCTCGGGCACGGCACGGGTGCGGGCGGGGCTGCACTATATCGTCATCAACCTGGTCGCCTCGCTCCTGTTCCTCATCGGGGTGAGCGTTGTCTACGGCATCTCCGGCACCCTCAACATGGCCGACCTCGCGGCCCGGATGCGCGAAGTGGCCGAAGCGGACCGCGCCATCTTGGAAGCGGGCCTTGCCGTGATGGGAATTGCCTTCCTGGTGAAGGCGGCGATCTGGCCGCTAGGCTTCTGGCTGCCGGGCACCTATGCCGCAGCGACGGCGCCCGCGGCGGCAATCCTGTCCATCCTCAGCAAGGTAGGCGTCTATGCGGTGCTGCGCGTGTGGCTGCTGCTGTTCGGCGGGGAGGCGGGAGCTTCGGCAGGCTTCGGAGGTGCTGTGCTGCTGGCCGGCGGCCTGCTGACGATCGCCTTCGGCGCGGTGGCCGTGCTTGCCGCGCAGAACCTGCCGCGCCTGGCGGGGGCGAGCGTGCTGGTCTCCTCCGGCACGCTGCTGGCGGCGGTGGGTGCCGACAACCCGGCGGTGACGGGCGGCGCGCTGTTCTACCTGGCCAGCTCCGTCCTCGCCCTGGGAGCGTTGTTCCTGCTGATCGAGCTGATCGAGCGCGGCCGCGACGTGGGCGCCGACGTGCTGGCGGTGACGCGCGAGGCCTTCGGCACCGGTGAGGAGAAGGATGATGTGCGCGAGCCGGAGGCGGTGGGCGTTGCCATCCCGGCGATCGTCGCGATCCTCGGCCTCGCCTTCATGGCCTGCGCGCTGCTGCTGGCTGGCCTGCCGCCACTGGCGGGCTTCCTTGCCAAATTCGCGATGATCGCGCCGCTGCTCGGCCCGGCCGGCGCGCCTGTCCCGGCCGCCAGCTGGGTGCTGATCGCCGCGCTGATTTTGTCGGGGCTGGCCACGCTGGTCGCGATGCTGCGGACGGGCATCGACGTTTTCTGGGCCTCCCCGCCCGTCACGGTCCCACGCGTGAGCCTGCTTGAGCTTGCGCCGGTCGGGCTGCTGCTAGCGCTCTGCATCGGGCTAAGTGTCGCGGCGGGGCCGGCGATGGACTACATGCTCGCCGCCGCCGCGGCCCTG
>JBKJNV010000259.1:0-2817 GCA_046593435.1 Roseomonas sp. | reverse complement strand
ATCCTGTATATCGGCGGCAGCTTCGCGCTGCTGAGCGAGCTTGAGACCATCGTGCTGCAGAAGCTTGGCCCCGCCTGCGTCGCGGCGCACAACGCCTACCAGATGTGCCTGGAACTGCCGAACGCCGCCTTCCTCGCGATGGAGGCACGGCACTGCGCGGGGGCCGAGATGCAGGAAATGATGGCCTATGCGGCGTCCGTCGGCAGCACGGCAGCGAAGCGCGAAGGGGCGAAGGGCTTCGTCGGCAACGCAAACGACGCGACCGCGCATTGGTTCGGCGAGCCGGCCGGGCGGGGCACCATGCCGCACGCACTCATCGGCTATGCCGGGTCCACCGTGCGCGCGGCCGAGATGTTCCACGCGACCTTCCCCGATGATGCGCTGACCGTGCTGGTGGATTACTTCGGGCGCGAAGTCTCCGATGGCCTGGCCGTCTGCGCGCGCTTCCCCGAAATCGCGGCCTCCGGCCGCATGGCGGTGCGGCTGGACACCCATGGCGGACGGTTCCTCGAAGGGCTGGACCCGGCGGAAAGCTACGCGGTGCTGGAACGCCACGCGCCCTCGGCCATCCGCCGCTACCGCTCCGACACGGAGCTGCGCCACCTGGTCGGCACCGGGGTTTCGGCCGCCGCGGTGTGGCGCATGCGTGAGGCGCTCGACGGTGCCGGATACCCGCATGTGCGCATCGTCGTGTCCTCGGGCTTCGGGGTGGGCAAGTGCCGCGTGATGGCCGAAGCACGCGCCCCGATCGACATGGTGGGCACCGGCAGCTTCATCCCCGATGCCTGGAGCGAGACCTACGCGACCGCCGACATCGTCGAGTACGACGGCGCGCCACGGGTCAAGATCGGGCGCGAATTCCTGCTGCGCCACAATGGGGCGCGCAAGAAGCAGGGCTGAGGCGGCTACCCTGCCAGCGCCTTGCGCGCCAGCGCCAACGCCCCCTCGCGCGATTGCGCGGCCGCCACGAACCGCCGCAGATGCACGAACACCGCATCCGGCACGCCGCTGACGGCAACCAGCGCCGCCGCATCCAGCCCCGCCCAGGCTTCCGGCAGCGGCAGGCGCTGGGCGAAGGACCCAGGCTCGGGCGGCACTGCATCGACCATCCAGTTCCCGTTCGAGGCCGGGGAGATGGTGAACAGCACCGGCAGCCCATGGCTGAACACCGCGCCCTTCCAGGGCATCCCGGTTTCCAGCACCAGCAGGCGGGGGTCCTCGCCCGCCTGGTGCGCGGCCAGCACCTGCGCTTCGGCCACCAGCCGCGCGCGGAACTGTTCCACGCGGCGCACCAGCACACCGAGTGCCAATTCGGCCGCGTCCAGGAAGGCGGCGTCGCCGGCGCCGGCGCCATTGGCGGCCGCATCATCCCAGCTCGGGTTGAAATCCGCGATGAGCGTCGCGAGGCCCAGCGCGTCGCGCCCGGCATTGCCCTCGCCCACGCCATTGTCCAGCTCATCGATGCGGCGGACGATCCCGGCATCGACCATCGCCGCGATCGCCCCCGCATGGCCCAGTGCGGTGCTGCCCCTCAGAAGGGCCAAGACCGCGCCTTCCCCGTATCGGCGCCACACCAGCCCCGCCGAGGAATAGGGCGTGCCGTCATCGCGCAGCGGCGCACCGCGCTGATGGTGGTCGAAGCGATTGGTCGCGGGGTCGAACAGGAAGCCCACATCCCACACGATGGATGCGGCCTTGATCGCCTCCGCATCGCGCGTGCGCAGCAGGGTGTGGTCCACTCCGGGACACCGCAGGCCCAGCGCCAGGCGCAGGACCGCATAGGCAAAAACCTCGTCGCAATGGAATTTGCCCCCATGCGTCGCAAGGATGGGAAGCGGGTCGGCTGTCATGGAGGGATTCCGGTGTGGGGATGCTGCGGCCCCCCTAGCCGGACGGGGCCGCCGCGTCCATCGCCCGGTCGCTTCGGTCGAAGCGTGACGATCCGCGCATTCCACCCTATCTATCCACCATGCCCGCCGACACGCTTTCCATCGCCCTCGCCCAGATCAACCCGCATGAGGGTGCCATCGCCACCAACGCCGCGCGCATCCGCGCCGCGCGGGCGGAGGCGGCGCGGCTGGGCGCCCACCTGCTCGTCACCCCGGAATTCTCCATCGCCGGCTACCCGCCCGAGGATCTGGTCCGCAAGCCGGCCTTCGTCGCCGCCTGCGAGGCGGCAATCGCCGAACTGGCAGCCGAGACCGCCGATGGCGGCCCCGGGCTGATCGTCGGCGGCCCCTGGCAGGATGGGGATCGGCTGTACAACGCCGCCTTCCTGCTCGATGGCGGCAAGATCGTCGCGCGCCGCGCCAAGCATGAGCTGCCCAATTACGGCGTCTTCGACGACAAGCGCGTCTTCGATGCCGGCCCGGCACCGGGGCCCGTGCCCTTCCGCGGCTTCCGCATCGGCCTGATGGTCTGCGAGGATTGGTGGTTTCCGGCCGTCTCCGAGACGCTGGCGGAATCCGGTGCCGAGATCCTGCTCTCCATCAATGGCTCGCCCTTCGAGGTGGAAAAGCACCTCGCACGGGTGGACCTCGCCGTCGCCCGCGTGGTCGAGACCGGGCTGCCCTTCGTCTTCCTCAATCAGATCTGCGGCCAGGATGAACTGGTGTTCGAAGGCGCCTCCTTCGTCATGAACGCCGACCGCACGCTGACCCACATCCTGCCGATGTTCGCCGAGGATATCCGGCTGACCACCTGGACGCGCGCCGGCCCGCGGCTGGAATGCGCCCCCGGCGCGCTGGCCGAGCCCCTCTCGCGGGATGCGCAGATCTATGGCGCCATGGTCCTGGGCCTGCGCGACTATGTGGAAAA
>JBKJNV010000159.1:0-4279 GCA_046593435.1 Roseomonas sp. | reverse complement strand
GCGCCCGCGGCACCCGCCCCGGATGAACTTCCCCCCGGCGTGCGCTCGCGATCCCAGGGGTTGCGGGTGATGCCGTGCAGCGGGCAATCGCCGGGCGATTTCCAGCCGAACTCGGTGGTGGTCGTCTTGCCGATGATGACGGCGCCGGCCTGCCTGAGACCATGGACGATGGGGGCGTCCTCGGTCGCCGGCGTGGCGTCCGTGGTGCGGCTGCCGCGCCGTGTCGGCAGGCCGGCCATGTTGAGCAGGTCCTTCACCGTGACCGGCACGCCATCGAGCGCGCCCATCGGGCGGCCGGCCATCCAGCGCGCCTCGCTCTCGCCGGCGGCGCGCAAAGCGCCCGGGTTCATGCAGGCGAAGGCGTTCACCCAGGGGTTGAAGCGGGCGACGCGTTCCAGAACCGCCTTCAGCACCGCGACGGGGCTGAGTTCGCGGCGCGCGAAGGCCGCGAGCATGGCTTCGGCGGAGAGCAAGGCGGGGTCGGTGGGGAGCATGGGCGGCGTCTCCGTCTGGGCGCAAGATGGGCTGCCCTGCCGATCGGGGCAAACCCCGCGGCTGTTCAAGGCGCGGCGTTCAGCCCCGCAGCCACGGCGCGCACGCAGGCCTCGAAGGTGTGGAGCGCGTCGAAGGGCTGATCGCGCCCGTCAGCAGGTGTGACGAAGCGGTGGAGCGCGCCCGCGATCATCAGATTGTCGGGCAGGCCGAAGCCGCCCACCGTCAGGCCCGCCATCGGGTCCGGCACGGCGGCGACCTGCGCTGCCGAGCGTGCGGCAAAGCCCTGCGCGCTGTTGGTGTAGCCATAGGCCGGCCGGCCACGCCCGAGGAACCAGCCCAGCTCCACCAGTGTCCCCGCATCGGCCGAGGCGCCGCGGAAGGGGGTGAGGTTCGCGATGATGATGTCGCATGCCTCCATCATCGCGATGTCCTTGGCGAAGATGGCGCGCCAGGCCTCGGCCTCCTCCATGGCGGCGAGTGTCGCGATATCCTCGTTCAGCGGCGAGCGGCCGGCGATGCCGTGGCGCGCGCAGATGCCGAGCTTGGCCGCGGCATGCGCTCCAGCGTTGGGCAGGAAGACATCCGGCCCGGCGAGGTAGGCGGTGATCACGCCTCCGCCAGCGCCGCGCTCCAGGGCGACATGGCATCGGTGATGCCGACGCGTTCGCCGCCAGGCAGGATGCGGATCAGGTTCGGACAGGCGAAGTTCACCGGCATGGTGGCGTGTTCCACTTCGGTGACGTCAGCCGTCTCGGCCAGCAGCGCGCGCGTCTCGGGCGAGAGGGGGCGGTCGGCGGTGACGCCCTCGGGGCCGCTGACGTCGATGCGCGGGTGGTGCGCGGCGGCCTCGGGGTCCATGCCGAAATCGGCGGTCAGGGCCAGCATCTGGAACACCGCGGCCATGATGCGCCGGCCGCCCGAGGCGCCGGCGGCGATGATCGGCGTGTCGCCCTCGGCGAGGATCACGGGGCACATGTTGCACAGCGGGCGCTTGGCGGGCGCGATGGCATTGGCGGCTTCGGGGCGCGGGTCGAACCACATCACGCCATTGTTCATCAGCACGCCCGAGCGCGGCAGCACCATCCGGCTGCCCATCGAGGAGAGCAGCGTCGTGGTCATCGCCACCATCATGCCGTCGCCATCGACGGCGGTCAGGTGCGTGGTGCAGCTTTCGGCGGCGAGCGGTTCGGCATCGCCCAGGCCGGTGAGGCGTTCGGCATAGGCGGCCCGCGTCTCGGACGCCAGGCGCGCGTACCAGGCAGGCCCCGGCGCGCCGCCGGTGTAGTCGGCATGGCGCATGCCTGCGAGCACGCGCTTGAGCGTCGGCGCCGCGGTCAGGCCATTGGCGAGGAACAGGCGTCGCCCGCGCCAATCCACCTCGAGTGCGGGCAGCCAGCGCGCGGTGCAGCTGGCAAGGTCCTCGGCACCCACGAAGCCTTCGAGTTCGGCGAAGTCGGCGGCGATGGAGGCGGCGATATCGCCGCGGTAGAAATCATCCAGGCCCGCATGCTGCAAACGTTCGAGCGTGGCGGCGAGGTTGCCCAAAGCGAAGAAGCCCGGGCTGCCCTGGTAGGGGGCGACGGGGGGCAGGCCGTTGGGCAAATAAATGCGCGCACTTTCGGGGTACAGGCGCAGGACGGAGGCGGAATTGGCGACCTTGAGCGTGGTGAACCAATCCTGCGCGAGGCCGCGCTTTGCATACGCCACAGCGGGGGCCAGCACATCGGCGATCGGCAGGCGCCCGTGCTTCGCGTGCAGCGCCGCGTAGCCGGCGACGGAGGACGGCACCACGGCGGAGAGCGGGCCGTGCACGTTCACATCGCCCACAACTTCGGGCCAGGGGAAGAGGTCGAGCTTCATCTTCCCCGTCATCGGGTAGGCGGAGGGGCGGAGGTTGCGCGGCGAGACGGGGCCGAAATCCAGCGTCTCGCAGGGCTGGCCGGGCGCCATCACCTGCGCGAAGCCGATGCCGCCCAGGCCGGAATTCCATGGCTCCAGCGCGGCGAGGGCAAAGGCGGTGGCGACGGCGGCATCGGCCGCGCTGCCGCCGGCCTCGAGCATGGCGACGCCTGCCTCGGCCGCACCGCGCGCCTGGGAGGCGACCATCCCTCCCCGGCCGCGGGCCGCGGGCTTGCGCACCTCCCAATGCTGAGAGGTGTGCGGGGCGGGGATGAAATCAAAGGCCATGGCGCGGGGTTCCCGAAATCGTCTCCCGCATCGTCCGGCCAGCGGGCGCTGGCCGCAAGGGGGTGCGTTTCAGGCCGCCCCGCGCAGGGCGAGCCTCTGCTTCAGTGCCTGTTCGAAATCGATCATCGTCGCGGCGCGCAGGTGGTACTCAAGCCGCCCCATGGCGAGCGCGGTGTCGCGCGCATCGATCGCATCGACGATGGCGTCATGCTGGTCCGCGAGCAGGGCGGGACAGCTTTGTTCATCCACGAGGCTCCACAGCACCGAGACCTGCCGCGCGATCGCCGTCCAGGCCGTGACCAGCGTCGCGTTGCCGGTCGCTGCGCACAGTGCGCGGTGAAATGCCCAGTCGGCGCGCCGATAGCCCTCATTGGACTCCACCAGCGCGTTGCGGAAGGACGCGGCCGTCGCACGGATCTCGGTCAGGGCCGCGTCCGTGGCATGCGTAATACAATCGCGGATCGCCATTGCTTCGAGTGCGGCGCGCACGCGCGAGATGCCGATGGCCACAGAATTTGTCACCGGCATGAGGCGCATGCCGCGATAGGGAACAGAAATGACAACGCCCTGGCTCTCGAGCAGGCGCAGTGCTTCACGAACAGGCACCCGGCTGATGCCGAGCTGACGAGCAATATCCGCCTCCACGAGGCGGTCCCCAGGTAGAAATACGCCATCTGCGACCGCATCGATGATGAGATCAGCCGACTGGTCCACCAGAGTGCGCGGCTTCATCGACAGCATTCTTGGCGCGCGCCGAAGGATTGGCTGAAGACTTGTCGATTGTATACGAGCGCCATGCGCAAGTGGATTGGCCCAGTTCAAATATTTGTTAACTGGTATAAAATCCGGGTTTGCTCGCGTCAATGTTTCACCCTTCCCCAATGCGTCCGCTTGCGCCAAAGACCGAAGCCTGACGCCAACACCCGGAGGTTTATGTGATGCAGGTCACCAGCGGTCTCGCCGTCGCACCGATTTTGCGCTCTTTTTGCGATACCGAGGCGCTGCCTGGGACGGGCGTCGAGCCGGCGAAGTTCTGGGCCGCGCTGGAGGCCATCCTGCGCGAGTTGGCGCCGGTGAACGCTGCCCTGCTCGCCGAGCGCGACAGGATGCAGTCCGAGATCGATGCCTGGCACCGCGCGAACCCCGCCCGCCCTGTCGATGCGGGCGCCTACAAGGCGATGCTGGAGCGGATCGGCTACCTGCTGCCTGACCCGGGGCCGTTTGCCGTCACCACCGCCAATGTGGACCCGGAGTTCAGCACCATCGCGGGGCCGCAGCTGGTGGTCCCGGTCAACAATGCCCGCTACGCGCTGAATGCCGCCAATGCGCGCTGGGGCAGCCTGTATGACGCGCTGTACGGCACCGATGCGCTGGCGCCGGTGAGCACTGCGCGGGGCTTCGATGCAGCGCGCGGCGCGCTGGTGATTGCCGAGGCGCGGCGCGTGCTCGATGGCGCGGTCCCGCTCGCGGCCGGCAGCCATGCGGATGCGACCGGCTATGCACTGAACGCCGGTGGCCTTGCGGTCACGCTGAAGGATGGCACCGCGACCTCGCTCGCGCGTCCGGCGCAGCTGGCCGGCTACACCGGGGAGGCGGG